>DATACF010000203.1:0-3554 GCA_036259235.1 Longimicrobium sp.
GGGCCCTTCACGGTGCGGACGCAGGACGGGCGGACGGTGGCCCGCGTGGCCGCCGGCGGGACGGCGCGCTTCACCCGGAGCGGCGCCGGGGCCGCGGTGGAGACGGGCGCCGGCCGCGTCCAGCAGGGGCTCGCGCTCCCCCTCGTCGTCGAGCCCGAGGAGGTGGGGACGCTCTCGGCGCGGGGCGGGCGCTACCGCGGCGCGCTCCTGGTGCAGCCGGGGGCGCGGGGCGGGCTGACGCTGGTCAACCGCCTCGACATGGAGAGCTACCTCCTGGGCGTCGTCCCGCGCGAGATCGGGCGCTTCGACGCCGACATCTACGAGGCCATCAAGGCGCAGGCGGTGGCGGCGCGCACCTACGCCGTGGTCTACCTGGGCCGCCGCTCGGCCCAGGGGTTCGACGTCTACGCCACGGTCGAAGACCAGGTCTACGGCGGGGTCGCGGCCGAGAACGAGCGCGTCACCCGCGCCGTCGGCGAGACGGCGGGCGAGATCCTCACCTGGCGCGGCGAGCCGATCACCGCCTACTACCACTCCACCTGCGCCGGCCACACCGCCGCCGTCGACGAGGTGTGGAACTCCCCCCCCGTCCCCTACCTCGTCGCCGTCCGCGACCTGGACCGGAACGGCGAGGCGTACGACAAGGCGTCCTCGCGCTTCCGCTGGACCGAGCGGTGGACGCACGCGCAGCTGGTCGGGATCCTCAACCGCACCCTCGCCGACTCCCTCCGCGGGCGGCGGATCACCCAGGTGCGCGGGATGGAGGTCGTCTCGCGCACGCCGTCGGGCCGCGTGCGGGCGATGCACATCGACACCGACGCCGGCCGCTTCACCGTGGGGCGCGACCGGGTGCGGTGGATCCTGACGCCCACCCGCGGCGGCATCCTCAACTCCTCCAAGTTCGACGTCCGCACCGAGCGCGGCGCGGGCGGCCTGGAGTTCGTCGCCGAGGGCGGCGGGTGGGGGCACGGGATCGGGATGTGCCAGGTGGGCGCCATGGGCCGCGCCCGCGCCGGCCAGGACTACCGCACCATCCTCGAAGCGTACTATCCGGGGACGGAGATCGAGGACCGGTATTGAGGAAAGAGGTCCTGAGTCCTAAGTCCTGAGTCCTGGGTGAACTGCGGAGGCTCGGTCTTCTTCGCGATCGGGGAGCCAGGAGATCGGATGGCACTTCCGGGCCCGAGTCCCGGTATCACGACGCGCGACCGCCAGACCAGGACTCAGGACTCAGGACTTGGGACTCAGGACTTGAGTCAATCGGTCGCATCCCCGACCTCTCCCACCCGACGGCCTGGAGACGCGATGCGCTTCCGCTCGCACTGGATCCTCCCCGCGCTGCTGGCGCTGGCGACCCCCGCCCTGGCGCAGCGGCCGGAAGACTACGACTACGAGAACCTGGTGTTCAGCGGGCTGGGGCTGCACGCCTACGCCGCCCTCCCCGCGCGCGCCGACCCCGCGCTGGCCCTCCAGCTCCGCGCCGACCTGGGCGAGCTGGGGCCCAACGTCCGCATCGTCCCCTCCATCACCTTCTGGTCGAGCGCCTTCCGCGAGAGCGAGGTGGCGCGGATGGAGGAGCGGATCGAGGCCTCGTGCGACCGCTCGGGGGCGCCGTGCCCGGGGCTCGACCTGGGCGAGGTGGAGCTCTCGGACCTCTCGATCGACGTCGACGCCCACTACCTCTTCACCACCGACTTCGGGATCGAGCCGTACGTGGGCGCCGGGGCGGGGCTCCACCTGGTGAACGGGAGTGGCGAGTTCATCGAGGACACCTTCGTCGAGGACGTCCTCGACGCCATCACCCCCGGGCTCAACCTGGTGGGCGGCGTCGAGCTCCCCCTGGGCCCCAACCTCCGCATCCTGGGCGAGGTCCGCGGCGTCCTGGCCAGCAACGCGCGGTGGCTCGGGGCGGGGATCGGGGCCACGTTCACCTTCCCCACGGCGGTGCAGAATCCGCCGGCCGGAGGGCGCCGATGACCGTGCAGCGGCCCCCGGTGCGCGTCGCCGTCGTGGGCGCGGGCGCCATCGCGCAGGTGGTGCACCTCCCCATCCTCAGCCGGATGCGCGGCGTCGAGATCGCCGCCGTCTCCGACAAGGACCTGGGCACCGCGCGCACCATCGCCGCCCGCTACGGCATCGCCCGAGCGGCGAAGGGCCCCGACGAGATCTGGGCCGACGACTCGGTCCAGGCGGTGGTGGTCTGCACCCCCAGCAGCCGCCACGAAGAGCACGTCACCGGCTCGCTCCAGGCGGGGAAGTACGTCCTCTGCGAGCGTCCGCTGGCGCTCTCGGCCGACGCCGTCGGCCGCATCCTCGACGTCGAGGGCGCCTCCGAGCGCCTCCTGGTGGCGATGAACCTCCGCTACCGCCCCGACTCGCGGGCGCTGCGCTCCTTCGTGCAGAGCGGCGAGCTGGGCGACGTCTACTACCTCAAGGCGGGGTGGCTCAACCGCGCCAAGCCGATCGGCCGGAGCTGGCGGGAGCGGCGGGCGCAGGGGGGCGGGGCGCTGATGGAGCTGGGGATCCAGATGCTCGACCTGGGGCTCTGGATCCTGGGCTACCCCCGCCCCGAGCGGGTCACCGCGCACCTGCACCGCGCCCCTGGCTCGGAGGTGGAGGACGCGGCGGCCCTCCTGTTGCGTCTGGAGGGCGACCGCCTGATCAACCTGGAAGTCACCTGGAACCTCCTCGCCAAGCGCGACCGGCAGTTCCTCCACCTCCTGGGGTCGTTGGGGTCGGGGACGCTCTCGCCGCTGGCGGTCAACCGCGAGATGGCCACGGGGCTGGTGGACGTGACGCCCAAGCTCCCGGCCGGGGGCGAGAACGTCTTCACCGCCTCGTACCGCAACGAGCTGCAGCACTTCGTGGAGGTGGTGCGGGGGCAGAAGAGACCTGAGCCCCCCGACGAGCACGTGCGCCTGATGCGGATCCTGGAGGCGGCGTACCGCTCGGCCGAGGAGGGGCGCGAGGTGGAGGTGGAGCCCGCGAAGGAGGGCGGACGCGGGCGGAAGAAGGGCTCGAACGGAACCTGACCTTGGGAGGAGGGGAGGACGCGATGTCGGACGTGAGCGAGCTGATCGACGGGCTCAACGAGGACCTGGCCGCCGAGTACCAGGCGGTGGTGATGTACCGCACCTACGCCAGCCTGGTGTCGGGGCCGTGGCGGCAGGAGCTGCGGGCCTTCTTCGAGAGCGAGATCCCCGACGAGCTGGGGCACGCGGCGTTCCTGGCCGACAAGGTCGTGGCGCTGGGCGGGGTCCCCGCCGTCGACGTGGCCCCGGTGCCGATCCCCCGCGACGCGCGGGAGATGCTGGAGAACGCCCTCCAGGCCGAGGTCGACACCATCGAGCGCTACACCCGGCGCATCCAGCAGGCCGAGGCGTGCGGCGAGATCTCGATCAAGGTGCAGCTCGAGAACCTGATCGTCGACGAGTCGAACCACCGCGACGACATCCGCCGGATGCTGATGGACTGGCCGGGCGGGCGGAGCTAGGCCGGCGCCGGCCGCACCCGAAACGAGACCGCCGGAGCGGGCCCTGGGCTCGCTCCGGCGG
>DATACF010000204.1:0-2570 GCA_036259235.1 Longimicrobium sp.
CATCCGTGATCGTGGGCCGAAGCCTACGCCCCATCCCGCTCCCCCTCCGCCTGCGACGGCTTGTCCTCGGGGCTGGGCGAGCGCCGCAGCTCGTTGGGGTCCGCCGGCCGCTCGGGCTGCGGCTGCCCCTGCTCCTCCACGCTGTGCGGGCTCTTGTCCTCGTAGCGCGGGTCCTTCCCGTCGTTCGCTCCCATCACGCTCCCCCTCCGCTCGTCGAGCCGCGTCCCGACACTCAGGACTCAGGACTCAGGACTCAGGACTCAGGACTCAGGACTCCCCCTCCAGCAGCGTCTCGTCGCCCGACGACGCCGCGCGGCTGCTCTCGGCGCCCATCACGCCGTTGACCGGCGGCGGCGCCACGATCCGGTCCTCGCTGACCTCGTGGCGGCGCGGCGGGAGGCCCATGATCTCGCGGAGCTCCCCCTCGTCGACCACCTCCTTCTCCAGGAGCCGCTTCGCCAGCACCTCCAGCACCTCCCGGTCCTCGGTGAGGATGCGGCGCACCCGCTCGTAGGTGCCGTCGATCAGGCCGCGGATCTCGCTGTCGATCTCGCGCGCCGTCTCCTCCGAGTACTGCCGCCGCCCGCCCCCGTCGCCGTCGGCCTGGAGGAACTGCATCCGCCGCGGACCCGAGAGGTTCACCGGGCCCAGCTCGCGGCTCATCCCGTACTCCATCACCATGCTGCGCGCCAGCTCCGTCACCCGCTCCAGGTCGTTCCCGGCGCCCGTCGAGATCTCGTTGAAGACGATCTCCTCGGCCACGCGCCCCCCCAGGAGGACGGCGATCCGGTCCATCAGCTCCTGCTTGGTGAGGAGGTAGCGGTCCTCCGTCGGGAGCTGCTGCGTGTACCCCAGCGCCGCCACCCCGCGGGGGATGATGGAGATCTTGTGCACCGGGTCGGCCGTCGGCACCCGCTCGGCCACCACCGCGTGCCCCGCCTCGTGGTAGGCGACGATGGTGCGCTCCTTGTCGTTGATCAGGCGGTTCTTCTTCTCCAGCCCCGCCACGATCCGGTCGACCGCGTCGTCGATCTCCTGCATCCCCACGCTCGCCTTGTCGCGCCGCGCGGCCAGGAGCGCCGCCTCGTTGAGGAGGTTCGCCAGGTCGGCGCCCACGAACCCCGGCGTCCGCCGCGCGATCCGCTCCAGCTGGAGCCCCGGCTCCAGCGTGATCCCCCGCGAGTGGATCTGGAGGATGTCGAGGCGCCCCTTCACGTCCGGCCGGTCGACCAGGATCTGCCGGTCGAAGCGCCCCGGGCGCAGGAGCGCGGGGTCGAGGATCTCCGGCCGGTTGGTGGCCGCCATGATGATGACGGCCATCCGCGGGTCGAAGCCGTCCATCTCCACCAGGAGCTGGTTCAGCGTCTGCTCGCGCTCGTCGTTCCCTCCCAGCACCCCGCCCGGCGTGCGGGCCTTCCCCAGCGCGTCGAGCTCGTCGATGAAGATGATGCACGGCGCCTGCGCCTTGGCCTGCGCGAAGAGGTCGCGCACCCGCGCCGCGCCCACGCCCACGAACATCTCCACGAACTCGGCGCCCGAGAGCTGGAAGAACGTCACCCCCGCCTCGCCGGCCACCGCGCGGGCGAGGAGCGTCTTCCCCGTCCCCGGGGGGCCCACCAGGAGGACGCCCTTGGGGATCTTGGCGCCCAGCGCCGCGAACTTCTGCGGGTTGCGGAGGAACTCGACGATCTCGGCCGTCTCCTGCTTGGCCTCGTCGACCCCCGCCACGTCCTCGAAGGTGACCCCCGTCCCCTCCTCGCCCACGATCCGGGCGCGGCTCTTCCCCACCGTGAGGACGCCCTGCGTGGGGTTCATCCGGCGCATCACGATCAGCCAGAAGACGATCATGATCCCCACCGGGAGCAGCCAGAGGATCCAGGCGAACTGCCCCTCCTCCACCGCCTCGTAGGGGATGTTGGCGCGCTCCAGGAGGGGGATCAGCGCCGTGTCGCCCGCCACCCGCACCGCCGACCACGCCTTCGGCCGCCCCTCGCCCTGGAGCGAGTCGGCCGGCTCGGCGGTGACGGTGGTGGAGGAGAGGGAGACCTTCTTGACCTGTCCCTGCTCGATGCGATTCTTCAGCTCGCTGTAGGGCATCCGCCCCGCGCGCTGGGAGGCGCCCCCCCAGATCAGGTTGAGCGCCACGAGCGCCAGGAGCGCGAACAGGAGCGGCCCCGCGCCCAGGCGGGGCCTGCGTCCATCGGGTCCGGCGCGCCGGCGGTCGGTGCCGCTCTTCCGCCGGTCTTGTTCGGGAGTTCGGGATTCGGCCATGCCCCCCGCCGGGGCAAGACTCGGACCATGCCCGGACTGCTCGAAAGGCAGTGCGTGAGTGCGTGAGTGCGTGAGTGCGTGAGTGCGTGAGTGCGTGAGTGCGGAAGTGCGGAAGTGCGGAAGTGCGGAAGTGCGGAAGTGCGTGAGTGCGTGAGTGACGCGGCCGCGGGTTTCGCGCCGGAGCGAGTAAACCCGCCGCAACAAAAGCGGAAAGCCCCGCAAACTGCACGGGGCTTCAATTCAACTGCTGGGCCTTCGTCGCGGTGCACAGGACGGGTGTGCGGCGGGAGCGGTCCGCG
>DATACF010000205.1:0-4801 GCA_036259235.1 Longimicrobium sp.
GAGGACGAAGCCGGTCACCAGGAGCCCCAGCGGGTCGCCCGCGTCCGCTCCGCCGGAGAGGAAGCGCGCGGGGCCGGAGCTCTCGGCGGCGTTCGGCGAGGTGGCCGAGCGGCTGGAGACCATCGCCCGCGCCCTCCGCGACGACCCCGCGCGCTTCCTCTCCGGCGGAGCGGACGCGGGCGACCCGCTGGGGCTCCTGGTGACCGGCTTCGTCCTCGGCTACACGCAGCGCGGCGGCCGGGGGAGCTGACCCCCCGGACGGCGCCGGAACGGCGTCCGTCCGCGGTTGACCGGGACCCGTAAAACGGCTAATTTTAAGGGCTTCTGCGGGGATTCGTCCCCGGGGCTCGCCCTCGTAGCTCAGGTGGATAGAGCGACGGTTTCCTAAACCGCAGGTCGCGCGTTCGAGTCGCGCCGAGGGCACTGAAACAAGCGACCGCAGCACGGATACGTTCCGCGCTGCGGTCGTTTTGTCTCCACCTTCCGCCGGGCGCTGGGTTGCCGTCTCCCGCCCCCTCACATCACGCCCGGCGCCCGGACGCCGCCTCTAGAACGGCGGGTCGCAGAGGGCCCCGCACGTCGGGAAGCACGAGCGGCCGCAGGTCACGCAGGTGGCGTCGCAGCTGAAGTGGCAGGTCTGGAAGCAGGTCAGCTGGCAGGTCTGGAAGCACGAGACGAAGCACGTCGCCCGGCAGGTGGGGCCGCACGTCAGCTGGGTGCACGCCACGAGGCACGAGATCGCGACGCGCGTCGGGGTGATCTGGAACTGGTTCCCGTGGACGGTGCCCTCGCCTTCGTCGGGGGGCGAGGTCTCGAACGAGTCGACCTGGAGGGCGTCGAGGTCCAGCTTGATCTTGCGCATGATGTGCCTCCGCATTCGATGTCGGGAAGATGAAGGGGTACGGCCGGGATGATCGCGGGCTGGGCGCCCGGGGGCTTGTCCTTTCGCGTCTGCACCGTCATGGCGGCCTCCGCGGATGAAGGAAAGAAGACAACCGTCCGCATTTCTATGGATTGCGTCCCCGGCGCGCCGGCACAAGCAAACATCAGAAAGAGGCGCGTCGTTCGGCTCGCGGCCTGGAACAAACGCTGGACGGCGCGAGATCGTTGCCTCCGTCCCGCGTCCCGCGCATCTTAGCCGCGCCGTACCCCTCGTTCCTCCCCACATCCCCTCTCATCCCCACGGATTCCATGCGCAGACTCGTCCTCGCCCTCGCGTCCCTCGCCCTCCTCGCCGCCTGCGGCTCGGCGCCGAAGCTCGACGGCAGCTCCGAGCAGGCCTACGCCGCCTCGCTCGAGCGCGTCCGCCAGTCGCTCGACGAGAAGCGGCGGCTGGAGCTCGACTCGGCGCTGATGGCCATGTCGCTGGTGGAGCTCGGCGACCAGATCGCCGTCGCCCAGGCCGGCGGCGACCCCAAGCTCCAGGACGAGCAGGAGGCCGGGCTCCGCGTCGCCGTCGACGGCCTCACCGCCGACCAGGTGATCGAGAAGGCCGCCCCCGCGCGCGAGAAGCTGATGAACATGAAGCCGTGAGGGCCCATCCCCTCGCGCGAAAACGACGAAGCCCGCCGGAGACGGCGGGCTTCGTCGTTTTCCGACGGGCTTGCGGGCGTCGCTCACATCTGCGGAAGGGCGGTCGTGTAGCAGTAGCAGGAGAGGCTGCCCACGGGGCAGGTCGCAGAGGCCACGCAGGTGCTTCCGGTGGCGCCTCCGGGGGAGTCCGCGTCCTGCTCGGGGTCGAAGTAGGCCAGCACCGTTCCCGTGGAGCGGGTGGGATCGGCGGTCGGGAAGGATCGCACCTGCAGGTCGTCGAGCCTCAGTCGCAGCTTCCGCATGGATCGCCTCGCGCGTCAGGGTGGCTCCGGCCCGGTTGATCCGGGTCAGTACGTCGAAGATGATCGCATCTTAAGACAAGATCAACATGTTTCTCTCGCCACACGTGCGTGGCGGGCTCAGGTGTCGCAGAGCGGACCCGCCGCCACGCCCGCGCCGGACGAGTCGGCGGACGCCCCGCGCACCGCCGCCCACGCGCTCCCGGTGGAGGCCGCGGGCGCCGCCTTCGCCGAATCGGGGAGGGTGCCGACCAGCGCCGGCTGGGCGCTCGGGTGGCACTTCACCGCGGCGGTGCGCGCCTCGCCGCACCCGGGCAGGACGAGGAGGGCGGCGGCGAGCGAGAGTCGGGCGAAGGAGAGGCGCAACGGACGAAAAGCGGAAGAGGCGGGGAAGGCCGGACGCCGGAGCGGACAATCTAACGCTGCGGCGCCCCGGACCGAAGCCCCGTGCGGGGCCGCGCCACGGATTTTGCGTTGGATGTCGCCTCCGGGCCGGTGTTCCGCCGCGCGAAGCCTCCGCGCCGCCCCGGACGGCGCACGACCCCCGAAGCATGCCCGCACCGCCGCAGCGTCCGCCCCCGTCCCTTCCGCCGCCGCGGCGCCGCGCGGCGGGGGCGTACCTCGTGCTCGCGGCCGCGCTCCTCCTCACCGCCGCCGCCACGCTCCAGGTGGCGCAGGCCGCCCGCGCCCGCGACCGGGCGCGCTTCGAGAACGCCGTCCAGTCGACCTTCGACCGGATCGGCGGGCGGCTGGAGACGTACGCCGCCATGGTCGAGGGGGCCGGCGGGCTCTTCGACGCCAGCGGCGACGTCACCCGCGCCGAGTTCCGCGCCTACGTCGAGCGCCTCGACGTCCGCCGCCGCTACCCGGGGATCCAGGGGATCGGCTTCGCGCGGCGGACGGCGCCGGGCGAGGCGGCCGCCGTCGAGGCCGAGGCGCGCGCCGCCGGGCTCGCGGGCTTCCGCGTCACCCCCGCCGGGGAGGCCCCCGAGCGCTTCCCCATCGTCTTCCTGGAGCCGCTCGACGCGCGCAACCGCGCCGCCGTGGGCTTCGACATGTTCTCCGAGCCCGTCCGCCGCGCCGCCATGGAGCGGGCCCGCGACGCCGGGCAGCCGGTCCGCACCGGGCGCGTCGTCCTCCGGCAGGAGATCGGCCCCGAGGTACAGGGCGGCTTCCTCTACTACGTCCCCGTCTACCGGGAGGCCGGGCTCCCCCCCGCCGGCGAGGCGCGGCGCGCGCGGCTGGAGGGGTTCGTCTACGCCCCCTTCCGCGCGGGCGACCTCCTCCGCGGCGTCTTCGGCACCGAGCGCGCCCCCCGCGTCGACTTCCAGCTCTACGACGGCTCACGCGCCGACCCGGCCGCCCTCCTCTACGACACCCGCCCCCGCGGCGAGGCCGGGCGGCGCGCCGCCTTCTCCGACACGCTCCGCCTCCCGTGGGCGGGGCGGCACTTCACCCTCGCCTTCGAGTCGTCGCGCGCCTTCGAGTCCGGGATGGGGCGCCTCTTCGTGGCCGCCACCGCACTGGCGGGGCTCCTCCTCTCGGGCGTCCTCTTCGGGCTGGCGCGGGCGCAGGGGAGCGCGCGCGCGGGGGCCGAGGCGCGCGCCGAGGCGCTCCGCGCGGCGCTGGCCGAGCGCGAGCGGCTGGTCTCCATCGTCGAGAGCAGCACCGACTTCATCGGCTTCGCCACCCCGGAGGGCGACGTCGCCTACCTGAACGCGGCCGGGCGGCGGCTGGTGGGGCTGGGAAGCCTGGAGGAGACGCGGGGGAAGCGGATGCGCGACTTCCACCTCCCCGAGGACGCCGCCTGCCTGGAGGCCGAGATCGTCCCCGCCGTCCTGGCGCGGGGGCGGTGGGAGGGGCCCTTCCGGATGCGGCACTTCGTCACCGGCGCGCCCGTCCCCATCCACCTCAACCTCTTCACCATCCCCGACCCCGAGACGGGCGAGCCGATCGGGCTGGGGACGGTGACCCGCGACACCACCGCCGAGCTCCGCGCCCGCGCCGAGATCGAGACCGCCCGCCGCGTGGCCGAGGAGGCCGCCGCCTCGTCGCGGACGCTGGCCGCGCGGCTGAAGACGCAGGCGCTGGAGCTGGAGCGGCAGGTGGAGCAGGGGCGGGCGCTGAACGACGAGCTCCAGCGCGCCAACCGCGCCAAGAGCCAGTTCCTGGCGACGATGAGCCACGAGCTGCGCACCCCGCTGAACGCCGTCATCGGCTACGCCGACCTCCTCCTGGCGGGGATCCCCGAGGCGATCCCCGAGGCCAGCCAGCGGCAGGTGGAGCGGATCGGGCTGGCGTCGCGCCACCTCCTCTCGGTCATCGAGGAGATCCTCTCGCACGCGCGGATCGAGGCCGGGCGCGAGACGGTGACCGCCGAGGAGGTCGACCTCGGCGAGGTCCTCCGCGAGGTGTCGGCCATCGCCGAGCCGCTGGCGCGCGACAAGCGCCTCGTCTTCCGCGCGCCCCGCCGCGTCGAGCCCGCCACGCTGGTGACCGACGCGCGGAAGCTCCGGCAGATCCTGGTGAACCTCCTGGGGAACGCGGTGAAGTTCACCGCGTCGGGCGAGATCTCCTTCGAGGTGGAGCCGGTGGGCGAGTGGGCCGAGTTCCGCGTCCGCGACACGGGGATCGGGATCGACCCCGCGCACTTCGACCGCATCTTCGAGCCCTTCCGCCAGGTCGACGAGGCCTCGACGCGGATGGCCGGCGGCACCGGGCTCGGGCTGTCCGTGAGCCGCCACCTGGCGCGGATGCTCGGCGGCGACGTCTTCGTCCGCAGCGCCCCGGAAGAGGGGAGCACGTTCACGCTGCGGCTCCCTCTCGCGCCGCCCTTCTCCGTCGAGCAGCCCGTCGCTCCGGGGCGCGCGGCGCGGGCGTGAAACGACAGAGGGGCCGGGCGTCCGCGCGTCCGGCCCCCTTCCGTCGCGTTCCGCCGCCGCGGCGCCCCTCCGCCGGCCCCTCCCCCC
>DATACF010000206.1:0-7892 GCA_036259235.1 Longimicrobium sp.
GCTTCTCTGCGTGAGACTCGAAACGAAAGGCGGCCCCGCTCCGAGGTCTGGGAAGGCGCCGGCTCGTCGTTCGATCTTCATTGCGTGGGACGAAGGCGGCGGGTAGCGTAACGGAGCCGCCGTTCACCATCCCACCGTTCAGGAGACCGTTCATGCTCTCAGGCACCATCCAGGCAGCCCCGGCCGGCGTGAAGGGATTCGACGCGAACACCGTCATCACCGAATCGCAGGCGGACGCCTTCTGGAGCGCGGGATACCGCTTCGCGCTGCGCTACGTGGGACGCACGGAGATGAAGTCCAACGACCTCACCGCCGGGGAAGCCGCGATGCTGCTGTCGAAGGGCTTCGCGCTGATGCCCGTGCAGCACGTGCTGAACACCGGCTGGAGCCCCACCGGCGACCTGGGGACGGAGTACGGCGCCAACGCGGCGAAGTTCGCCCAGGCCATCGGCTTCCCGGCGGGGGTGAACGTCTGGCTCGACCTGGAGGGGGTGAGCACGTCGTCGGCCGCCTCGGACGTGATCGCGTACTGCAACGGCTGGTATGCGCAGGTGGCGGGCGCGGGGTACGTCCCCGGGATCTACATCGGCTGGGAGCCGGGGCTCACCGGCGCGCAGCTCTACTCGAAGCTCAGGTTCCAGCACTACTGGGCCGCGTACAACGTCGACGGCGTCTCCAGGCCCGCCCCGCGTGGGTGGCAGCTGGTGCAGTCCAGCGGCTCCGGCACGGTCGGCTCGCTGGACACCGACGTCTACGACGACGACACCACGCACGTGGACGCGCTGAACGGCCAGGTGCTCTGGCTGAAGTCGTAGGGCGGAGGGAACGCCCACGGACCGCCGACGAAAGGGAGGGGGAGGATGACCGAGCGCGCCGGTGACCCCGCGACCCCGCCGCTCGCGACCCTCGGCGGCGTCACGCCCATCCTGCGCGTGGCAAACCTGGAGGCGAGCCTCGCCTACTACGCCGGGCGCCTCGGCTTCGCGCTCCAGTGGCGCGACGGCGTCGTCGCGTCGGTGGGGCGGGGGCGCGCCTCGCTCATGCTCTGCGAGGGCGACCAGGGGCACGCGGGGACGTGGGTGTGGATCGCGGCGCGCGACGTCGACGCCCTCTACGCCGAGCTCGAGGGCCGCGGCGCGCGCCTCCGCCATCCGCCCGCCAACTATCCCTGGGGCTCGCGCGAGTGCCAGGTGACCGACCCGGACGGCCACGTGCTCCGCTTCGGGGCCGACCTCCGCCCCGGCGAGCCGGTGGGGGACTGGCTCGACGGCGAGGGCCGCCGCTGGCTCCCCCAGCCGGACGGGAGCTGGCGCGCCGCGGACTGATGGCCGACGGCTTACTCGGACTTCGTGGGGAACCATGGCACGACTCACCGACATCCGCTGCGTCCTGGCCGTCAACGACCTGGAGGCGTCCACGCGCTTCTACATGGACGTCCTCGGCTTCCGGCGCGACTTCGGCGACGGCTCCGACGGCTGGAGCTTCCTGTCGCGCGACGCCTTCCGCGTGATGCTGGGCCACTGCCCGGCCGCCGTCCCCGCGAGCGAGGCGGGCGACCACTCGTGGTACGCGTACGTCACCGTCGAGGGCGTCGACGCGCTCCACGCGGAGGTGGCGGGGCGGGGGGCCGAGATCCTGTCGCCCCCGGCCACCAAGCCGTGGGGCATGCGGGACTTCACGCTCCGCACCCCGGACGGACACCGCCTCGCGTTCGGCGAGCCGGTCCCCGGCGCGCGCTGACCCTCTTCGTCCGGCCGGCTGAATATCGATTCCGAAATTAGAATGGGGTGTCACACAGAGGCACAGAGACACAGAGGATGAAGCTCTCTGTGCCTCTGCGTCTCCGTGTGAGACCTGCTGTTCTTACGGATTCAGTATGAAACGAGGACCGGCCCCCTCTCCCGCGGCGGGAGAAGGGGCCGGTCCATTTTCGACCACCGAAGCGCGAGCTTACCGCGCCAGGACCTCGGCCGTAGGCGCAGGCGCCTGCGCGACCGTCTCGACGGTGGTCTCGGAGGCCGACGCCGAGTTCTCCGGCGTCCGCTCGATCTCGGCGATGTGCGGCGCGATCACGAGGGAGACGATGGACATCAGCTTGATGAGGATGTTCATCGACGGGCCCGAGGTGTCCTTGAAGGGGTCGCCGACGGTGTCGCCGGTCACCGCCGCCTTGTGCGCGTCGGAGCCCTTGTAGACCAGCTGCCCCTCGATGTTGACGCCCTTCTCGAAGCTCTTCTTGGCGTTGTCCCAGGCGCCGCCCGCGTTCGACTGGAACATCGCCATCAGCACCCCCGACACCGTCACGCCCGCCAGGAGCCCGCCGAGCACCTCCGGCCCCATCGTGAAGCCCACGACGACCGGGACGATCAGCGCGATGGCGCCCGGCGCGATCATCTCGCGGATGGCCGCCTGCGTCGAGATCGCCACGCACCGCTCGTACTCGGGCTTCCCCGTGCCCTCGAGGATCCCGGGGATCTCGCGGAACTGGCGGCGGACCTCCTGCACCATCGACATCGCCGCCTTGCCGACCGCGTTGATCGCCAGCGCCGAGAAGATGAAGGGGATCATCGCCCCCACGAAGAGCCCGGCCAGGACCCGCGCGTTGGAGATGTCGATCTGGTTGATGTTGGCGATCCCCATGAACGCCGCGAAGAGCGCCAGCGACGTCAACGCCGCCGAGGCGATGGCGAAGCCCTTCCCCGTGGCCGCCGTGGTGTTCCCCACCGCGTCGAGGATGTCGGTCCGCTCGCGCACCTCCTTCGGGAGCCCGCTCATCTCCGCGATCCCGCCCGCGTTGTCGGCGATGGGCCCGAAGGCGTCGATCGCCAGCTGCATCGCGGTCGTCGCCATCATCCCGGCGGCCGCGATGGCGACGCCGTAGAGCCCCGCCGCCTCGTACGAGAGGATGATCCCCGCCGCCAGCACCAGGATCGGCGCCGTCGTGCTCTCCATCCCCACCGCCAGCCCGCCGATCACGTTGGTGGCGTGGCCCGTCGACGAGCGCTGCACGATCGAGTCGACCGGGCGGCGCCCCATCGCCGTGTAGTACTCGGTGATGAGCGACATCAGCGCCCCCACCACCAGCCCGACCACCACCGCCCAGAAGACCCCCATCGCGGTGAACGGCGCCGAGTCGGGGCGCCCCAGCCGCAGGTCGCCGCCGGGGAGCATCCACTGGATGACGAAGAACGAGGCGACGCCGGTGAGCGCGATCGACACCCAGTTCCCCAGGTTGAGCGACCCCTGCACCCTGTGGACGTCGGCGCCCTCCTTGACCCGCACCATCAGGATCCCCACCAGCGAGAAGACGATCCCCAGCGCCGCGATCACCATCGGGAGGAGGATCGGCGAGAGGCCGCCGAAGCGGTCGCCGTCGGCGATCACCTCGCGCCCCAGCACCATCGTCGCCAGGATGGTGGCCACGTAGCTGCCGAAGAGGTCGGCGCCCATCCCCGCCACGTCGCCGACGTTGTCGCCCACGTTGTCGGCGATCGTGGCCGGGTTGCGCGGGTCGTCCTCGGGGATCCCGGCCTCCACCTTCCCCACCAGGTCGGCGCCCACGTCGGCCGCCTTGGTGTAGATCCCGCCGCCCACGCGGGCGAAGAGGGCGATGCTCTCGGCGCCCAGCGAGAAGCCGGTGAGGACCTCCAGCGCCCGCTCCATCTGGGGCGAGTTGGCCCCCGCGCCGTCGACGAACATCCCGTAGAAGACGATGAAGAGCCCGCCCAGGCCGAGGACCGCCAGGCCGGCGACGCCCATCCCCATCACCGAGCCGCCGGCGAAGGAGACGTCGAGGGCCCTGGAGAGCGAGGTGCGCGCCGCGGCCGCCGTGCGGACGTTGGCCTTGGTGGCGATCGTCATCCCGATGAAGCCGGCGAGCACCGAGAAGAGGGCGCCGATCACGAAGGCCACCACGATCACGGGGCTCGAGCGCTCGTCGCTCGCCCCCAGGACCGCCAGGAGGACGCCGGCGATGACCACGAAGGCCGCCAGCACCCGGTACTCGGCGAAGAGGAAGGCCCGGGCGCCGTCGGCGATGTGGCCGGCGATGCCCTGCATGGTTTCGGTCCCCGCGTCCTGCCGCGTCACCCACGCGGAGCGGACGGCGGTGTAGGCCAGGGCCAGGAGGCCCAGCACGGGGATCAGGTAAGCGATCGGATGCATGACAACGGTGGTGAGGGATGTATGACCAATGCCGCGCTTCACCCGCGCCGGTGCTCTTCGTGTGTGCCGGCCCGGGCGGAGGCCGCGACAAAATAAGGACGGCAGGGCCGTCGCGCGACCCTGCCGTTGCGCCCCGCGGGGAGAGGCCGCCGCGGCGGCCCCTCCCGGGGGCGGATCAGTCGTTCTTCGGCGCGGTGTACGTGGGACGGTCCGGCTCGTCCTCGTGCACCTGGCGCCCGGTCCGCTGCACCACGCTGTTGCGGCGGCCGTAGAGGAAGTAGATCGCCATCCCGATGGCGAGCCACGCGATCAGCCGCTCCCACGCCTCGACCGGGAGGCGCGACATCAGGAAGAAGCAGACCAGGATCCCCAGGATCGGCACCAGCGGGACGAACGGGGTGCGGAAGGGGCGGGGCCGGTTCGGCTCCTTGACGCGGAGGTACCAGACGCCGCCGCAGACGATGGCGAAAGCCAGGAGCGTCCCGATGGAGACCAGGTGGCCCAGCGTCGAGACGTCGAAGAAGCCGGCCAGGAGCGCGCAGACGAGCCCGGTGAGCGCGCTGGAGATGTACGGCGTGCGGAAGGTGGGGTGCAGCCGGGAGAAGACCGGCGGGAGGAGCCCGTCGCGCGACATCGTGTAGAAGATGCGCGGCTGGCTCATCAGCATCACCAGCATCACCGAGGTGAGGCCCGCGATGGCGCCGATCTTGATCAGCGCCGCCAGCCAGGTGTAGCCGGTGGCCTCGATGGCGACCGCGATCGGCTCGGCGACGTTGAGGCCGGGGTACTTCACGATCCCGGTCATGATCCCCGACACCAGGATGTACAGGATGGTGCAGATGATCAGCGACCCCAGGATCCCGATCGGCATGTCCCTCTGCGGGTTCCGCGCCTCCTGCGCCGTCGTGGAGACCGCGTCGAAGCCGATGTAGGCGAAGAAGATGACGCCCGACGCCGCCACGATGCCGTCCCACCCGAACTCACGCGGCCCGGTGCTGGGCGGGATGAACGGCGTCCAGTTCGCCGTCGCCTGGTCCATGTGGTTCAGGATGTAGTAGCCGCCCGCCAGGATGAAGAGGCCCACCACGGTGAGCTTGATCAGCACCGCCGCGTTGTTGAAGCGCGCCGACTCCTTGATCCCCAGCACCAGGAGCACCGTCACCACGAAGATCCCCAGCGCCGCGATCAGGTTGAAGCCGCCGGAGGCCTGCGGGAGGGAGTTGATGTCGACCCCCTGCGCGGCCAGCGACTGCCCCAGCTCCTCCGTCCGGCGGACCCAGGTGTCGGTCCCCGGCGGCTGCACCAGCTGTCCCGGGGGGGAGGTGAGGCTCGGGGGGAGGTTGATCCCGACGTCCTTCAGGAACGAGTTGACGTATCCCGACCACCCCGCGGCCACCGTCGCCGCGCCGAACAGGTACTCCAGGATGAGGTCCCACCCGATGATCCAGGCGATCAGCTCGCCCAGCGTCGCGTAGCCGTAGGTGTACGCCGACCCCGCGATGGGGATCATGGAGGCGAACTCCGCGTAGCAGAGCCCCGCGAAGACGCAGCCGAGCCCGGCCAGGATGAACGAGAGGACGATGGCCGGCCCCGCGTGCTGCGCGGCCGCCGTGCCGGTGAGCACGAAGATGCCGGTCCCGATGATGGCCCCGATCCCCAGCGAGACGAGGTTCAGCGGTCCCAGCTCGCGTTTCAGACTGTGCTCGCCTTCGCTGAAGGCGTCGGCCTGCAGCTCGTCGATGCTCTTCCGAGCGAAAAGGCTCATGGAGGCTCCTGGAAAGACGGGCGCGGACGCGTCCCGCCGTGGTGTGGATACACGCGCGCCGCCCCCGCGGCGCGCCGCTTCAACGGCCCGCGGGGGGCCGGCCGAATGTCGGTTCGGGATGTCCGCGCGGGGAGGAGACGCGCTGCAGCCGCATGGAGTCGGATCTCGTGGCCGGTCCGGTCTGGGAAAGCCGTCAAACTTACGTGTATACAACGCGCCGTCAAGCACCTTTTCGCGCGGCTGGCGGAAAGTGTGCGGAAGGGGCGGCGCGCCCCGCCGCTCGCGTCCGATTGCGCGGCGCGCGGCGGACGCGTACCATCGTGTTCTCACACACGCGCGCTACACGAGCCCCGGTTCCCCCTGTCGATGCACCACCGCGACCTCCTGGACGTCCCCGACTCGCGCCAGTTCACCCTCCGGCGCGTCCTCCAGCGCCTCCTCGCCGCGCGCCGCGTGGTGCTCACCACGCACGTGCACGCCGACGGCGACGGGAGCGGCTCGGAGGCGGCGGTGGCGGCGTGGCTGGAGGGGCGCGGGGCCGACGTGGCCATCGTGAACCCCACGCCCTTCCCCGACGCCTTTCGCTTCGTCCTCCACCGGCAGGACGTGGTGGCCGACCTGGGGACGCCCCAGGCCGAGGAGGCGCTGGCGGGGGCCGACCTCTTCCTCGTCCTCGACACCGCCGAGCCGCAGCGGGTGGGCGACCTGGCCGCGCGCCTCCCCCGCGAGCGGACGGTGGTCGTCGACCACCACCCGGCCGGCGCCGAGGTCGTCGGCGAGACGGCGGTGCAGGACCCCTCGGCGGCGGCCACCGGCGAGCTGGTCTACGACCTGGTCCGCCTGGCGGGCGACGAGGTGCCGCCGGCCGCGGCGCTGGGGGCGTACGTGGCGCTGGTGAGCGACACCGGGTCGTTCCGCTACTCCAACACCACCCCGCGGGTGCACGCGGTGGCCGCCGAGCTCCTGGGGCGGGGGATCGACCCCGAGATCGTCTACCGCCGCCTCTTCGCCACCGCGCCGCTCCGCCGGCTGGAGCTCCTCCGGGAGGCGCTGGGGACGCTCCACACCGACCAGCGCGCGGCGCTGGCGTGGATGGTCGTCCCCGGCGAGACGGCGGCGCGCCTGGGCGCCACGGGCGAGGACTTCGACGGCCTCATCGAGCACGTCCGCTCCATCGAGGGCACCGAGGTGGCCCTCCTCTTCCGCGAGACGCCGGACGGGAAGACCAAAGTCTCCTTCCGCTCCAACGGCGCCGCCGACGTCAACCGGATGGCCCGCGCCTTCGGCGGCGGCGGCCACGTCAAGGCCGCCGGCGCGCTGATCGACGGCCCGGCGGCGGCGGTGGCGGAGCGGGTGGTGGAGGCGGTGCGGAGAGTGCTGAGTCCCAGGTCCTGAGTCCTGAGTCCTGAGTGCCCAGTTCCGAGTGCCCGGTGCCAGGCAGGACGTCCGGCGGGGCGCGGAGGTTGGGATCGGGGAGGGAACAAAGCAAAGGGGCGCGTCCGGTGTGGGCGCGCCCCTTCGTGTTCGGACCGGCCCGCGCGGCCGTCAGTACGGGTGCCGCTGGGCGTAGTTGTAGGCGGTGACGGCGGCGATGACGTGGCAGAGCCACCCGAGGACGCCGCCCGTCCCCAGCCAGAGGCCGGGGGTGACGACCAGCCAGAAGAGCCCCCGCCAGAAGGTGCCGTTGTAGAACTGCCCCATCCCGGGGAGGATGAAGCTCAAGATCGCAGCCGTGCCGGGATTCCTCACCTTGGCCTCGCTTGTCTCGTTGGATCGGGTATGGAGGTCCGGAATGCCACCGCCCGGACCTGCCTCTCTTACGAGAGCTCCCGCTCCCGGGTTTCAGGGAGAGAAGTCCTGAGTCCCAAGTCCCGAGTCCTGAGAAAATCCACCTTAGGACTTAGCACTCAGGATAGGACTTTTCCCCCGTCCTACTCCTCCTCCCCGTTCCCCTCCAGATACG
>DATACF010000207.1:0-2158 GCA_036259235.1 Longimicrobium sp.
CCCCGCCGGGGCGCGGCGCGCTCCTGGAGGTGGTGAGCTCCGAGACGTACCGCGACCCGCTCCGGGTGGAGGGCGAGCTCGTCGTGGGCCGCAAGCCCGACGCGGGGGTCACCGCGCTGGGCGACCGCTACATGTCGGGGCGGCACGCGCGCTTCCGCGCCGCGGGGGGCCAGCTCTGGGTAAGCGACCTCGACTCCAAGAACCGCACCTACGTCAACGAGCAGCCCCTCCCCCCCCACCAGGAGCGGGCGCTGGCGCCCGGCGACACGGTGCGGATGGGGAACACGGTGCTCCGCTTCGTGCGGGTGGATTGACGGCAGCGCCCAGTGCCGAGTGCCCAGTGCCCAGGAACGGCGCTGGAGGCGAGCGGCGGATGACGACTGGGCACCTGGCACTTGTACCTGGGCACTCGCTTTGTTCGATACGCTCCTGAACTGGGTCCTCCGCGGCGTCGTCCTCCTCTTCGGGGCGGGGGCGCTCCTGGCCATCGTGCGGTGGCTGGCCGCGGCGGCGCGCGAGCGGCGCGAGCGGTGGGCCGTGCGGATCGCCGTGGGGATGATCGTCCTCGCGGTGGTCTACGCCGCCGGCCACGCGCGCCTCCTCGTGAGCCGCGAGGCGCTGGAGGAGGGGCGGATGCGCTACGCCCGCTTCGGCGACCCGCGCCTGGCCGAGCTCAACCGCGGCGAGCTGCGGGGGTGGATCCTCGACTGCACGGGCGAGGACGCCCAGGCGCTCGCCCGCTACGGCGTCCGCGACGGCGAGGTGTCGCGCGTCTACCCGCTGGGCGAGGGGGGCGCCAACCTGATCGGCGGCGGGCGGGGGGCCGAGGACCGCGACTACACCATCGAGCGGATCTTCGCCCAGCGCCTCCGCGAGCCTAGGAGCCTGCGCGAGAGCGGCGAGCTCCACCCGGTGGGGACCGACCTGCAGCTCACCCTCTGCCTGGGGCCCACGCGCGAAGCGTGGCGCCTCCTGGAGGAGACGGGGCTCCCGGGGGCCGTGGTGATCCAGGACGTGAGCAACGGCGCGCTGGTGGCCTACGCCGCCACGGGGACGGCGACGACGGCGCCGTACGGGATCAAGCGCTACGCCCTCCCCGGCTCGGTCTTCAAGCTGGCGCTGGCGGCGCTCTGGTGGGAGAACGGGATGGGCGACTACAAGATGCCCTGCCCCGCGCAGATCCAGGTGACCCCCCGCCGCGCGGTCCGCAACTTCGAGAGCCACGCCTACCCCTCGCTCGAGGTGCCCCGCGAGATGCTGATCGTCTCGTGCAACACGCAGGCGATCCAGATGGCGATGATCATGCGCGACCGGCTGGGGCAGGACGCCTTCGTCGACGCCTTCCGCCGCTACGGCTTCGCGCCGTACTCGGGCGACGCGCCGGAGGCGGAGGCCGGCTTCTGGAACACCGGCAACGAGCGGTGGGCGCGGCGGATGACGCCCCCCCCGGCGCGGGTGCGCCTCCGCGAGCGGTACGACGCCTTCGAGTTCGCGCAGGTGGCCATCGGGCAGGGGCCGGTGGACGTCACCCCCATCGCCGTCTCGCGCTTCCTCCAGGCCATCGGCAACGGGGGGCGGATGCTCCCGGTTACGATGGAGGCCGACCGCCTCGACGACCTCCCCGAGCCCCCCAGATCATGCAGCCCGCGACGACGCAGAAGCTGATGGGCGCCATGCTCGGCGTCGTCGACGAGGGGACCGGCGCCCGCGCCAAGCAGATCGTCGACGGGACCGGGTGGGACCTGGGCGGGAAGACGGGGACGGCGGACGTCCGCCCCGGGCAGCGCCCCGACGCCTGGTTCGCGGGGCTGATGATCGGCCCCGACGCCCGGCCCAAGTACACGGTGGTGGTCTACGTGGAGAACGGCGGGCAGGGGGGCCAGCGCGCCGCCCCCATCGCGGGGGCCATGACGCGCTTCATGGCCGGGTGGACCAAGGAGCGCGCGGCGGCGGCCACGCCGCCGCGGACGGCGCTGCGCGAAGGGGGGCGGTGATGGACTTCCACTCCCTCCTCCGCCGCGCCCGCCCGCGCGCCGCCGGCGCCGCGGGGCCGGTGGGGGTGCAGGTGCGGGTGAAGCCGCACAACCTCCCCTCGGCGCAGAGGTCGGGGCGGGCGCTCCCCTCGCCGATCTGGTGGGCGCTCCTGGTGGGCGCGGCC
>DATACF010000208.1:0-9557 GCA_036259235.1 Longimicrobium sp.
GCGCCTGGCCACGGGCGACCGCGCGGGCGCCGCCGCCGCCGCCGAGCGCCTCCTCGCCCCCCCGGGTCTCCCTGCGCGCGAGCGGGCCCAGGCCCGGGCCGTCCTCCGCGAGCTGGGCCACCGCCCTTCGCCCGCCGAGGCCGGCGAGGTGCTCGGCGTCGTGCTGGAGGCGGGGCGCGAGGGGGCCATCCTCTTCCTCGCCGCCTACGCCGACGGCGAGGCGCGCGCCTTCTGGAGCCCCGGCGGCGGCGCCGAGGCCGTCGTGACGGACGACTCCGACGTCGCGCACGTGGCCAAGCTCGCCGTCGCCGCCGCCGCCCGCGAGGCGCCGCGCTTCGCCGAGTCGTCCGGCGACCTCCCGCTCCCCGCCGAGGGGTGGTGCCGCCTGACGATCCTCACCCCCGCGGGGCCGCGCACCGCGTACGAGGCCGAGCTCGACCTCCGCCTGAGCACGCACGGCCTCCACCCCGTCCACGCCGCCCTGCAGGCGGTGCACGCGGCCATGCGGGTCAACGCGGGAGGATAGACGAAAAGGCGGATGGACGAAACGAGCGAAGGGCCGGCATCGCGCCGGCCCCTCGTCGCTCGTGGCGGATCGATCTCCGATCTCGCGATCAGAAGTTGAACTCCAGCCCCGCCTTCACGAAGAGCTGGTGCGTGGTCCCCCCGCCGTCGCCGAAGTTGGAGATGTAGTCGTTGGCGCCGTAGCGGATGGCCACGGTGCGCCCCAGCTCCACCTTGCTCCCGATCCCCAGGTTCACCGCCAGGTCGGTGACGTCGTCGCGGAGGAGCGAGTCGAACTCGTAGCGCGCCTGCCCGACCCCCGCCTCGATCAGGATCGGCGGGATCCCCGCCACCCGTCCGCGAGGAGCCACGTTCAGCTCCACCCCCGCGCTCCAGTGGTCCACCGTCGCCTCGCCGCCGCCGACCTCGTCCACCTCCGGCGTCGAGCGCTGGTAGCTGCCGAACAGCCCCAGCGCGGGCGAGATCCGGAGCCCCGCGCGGGCGCCGTACGCCTCGCTCTCCGACAGCCGCGGCCCGCTCTCCCCCGCGCGCCCGTAGAATCCGTACGCCCCGTAGGGCTCGATCGAAAAGCGCGGCGAGCCCGTCTGCGCGCTCGCGGCGGCCGGAGCCGCGGCGGCCGCCGCCAGGGCGAGCGCGAACAGAGAACGCATCGTCATACCCATCCTTCTCCCCTCGTTCTGGTTTCCGCCGCGGGCCCCAATCGCCCCCGGCGCGCCCCGGAAAGAAGGCAACGCCTCTGCCAACCCCCCTGCCACACCACGATCTGCCAGTCCCCGCGCGGATTCCCGCCGCTCCCGCCCCACGCCGTAGCACCTCCCGCCTGTCCGCTCCCGCTGACACCTCTGCCCGACGCCGGGGACAGTTCCTCCGCGCGCCCTCCCGCTCGTTCGCCCCTCCGGACTCCGCCGGAATGCCTCACACAGGGGGCACAGGGGACACGGAGGATGCCTGGTGCGCGGCCGAACCACCTCTGTGTCCTCTGTGCTCCCTGTGTGAGACTTATAAATACCGTCGGGAGCACAGCAGTCTGAGATTCGCACTGGGCACTTGGGACTTAGCGCTCAGGACTCAGGACTTCTCCCGTTGACATCCCCCCGCCCCCGCCGAGAGATTCCGGACCCCATCCCCCGCTTCCGGCCACGAATCCCCCGAGATGCCGCCCCTCAAGCCGACCCTCGAAGAGTTCCTCGCGCTCGCCCGGGACGCCACCCTCGTCCCCGTGGTCCGCGAGCTCCTCTTCGACACCGAGACCGCCGTCACCGCCTACCACAAGCTGGCGCGGCCCCCCTTCGGCTTCCTCCTCGAGTCCGTCGTCGGCGGCGAGACGTGGGCGCGGTGGACCTTCCTCGGCACCGAGCCCCGCGGCGCCTGGAAGCTCCAGGAGGGGCGCATCCACCGGTGGACCCCCGACGGCCGGTGGACCGACGAGGGCGCGTCCGACGACCCGCTCGCCGACTTCGACCGGCTCCTCCGCGCCCACGTCCCCGCCGCCCTCCCCGGGCTCCCCCGCTTCTGGGGCGGCGCCGTCGGCTTCTTCGGCTACGACGTCGTCCGCCACGTCGAGCGCCTCCCCGACGCGCCCCCCGACGACCGCGGGATCCCCGACGGCGTCTTCATGCTCACCGACCGCGTCCTCGCCGTCGACAGCCTCTTCGGCCGCGCCTACGCCATCGCCGCCGTCGAGACCGCCGACGCGGACGCCGCCGAGCTCGCCCGCCGCTACCACGCCGCCGCCGAGCGCCTCGACGCCTGGGTGGCGCGCCTCCACGACGCCGCGCCCCCGCCCCCGGTCGCCCTCCGCGCCCCCGCCGGCGAGGACCCGCCCTTCGCCAGCAACCTCACCCGCGGCGAGTTCGAGGACCGCGTCCGCCGCGCGCAGGAGTACATCCGCGCCGGCGACATCTTCCAGGTCGTCCTCTCGCAGCGGCTCACCGTCCCCCTCCCGGTCCCGCCCTTCACCCTCTACCGGGCGCTCCGGACGCTCAACCCCTCGCCGTACCTCTTCTACCTCGAGCTCGACGGCCTCCACCTCGTCGGCTCCTCCCCCGAGGTCATGGTCCGCCTCGAGGAAGGGACGGTCACCGTCCGGCCGATCGCGGGGACCCGCCGCCGGGGGCGCGACGCCGCCGAGGACGCCGAGCTCTCCGCCTCCCTCCTCGCCGACGCCAAGGAGCTCGCCGAGCACCTCATGCTCCTCGACCTCGGGCGCAACGACGTCGGGCGGGTGGCGGCGTACGGGAGCGTGCGCGTCCCCGCGCGGATGGTCGTCGAGAAGTACTCGCACGTCCTCCACCTCGTCTCCACCGTCGAGGGGACGCTCCGGCCCGGGCTCTCGGCCGTCGACGTCTTCCGCGCCTCCTTCCCGGCGGGGACCGTCTCCGGCGCGCCCAAGGTGCGGGCCATGGAGATCATCGACGAGCTCGAGACGCTGCGGCGCGGGCCGTACGCCGGGGCGGTGGGGCACTTCTCGTACGGCGGCGCGTCGATGGACACCGCCATCGCCATCCGCACCGTCGTCGCCGAGGGGGGGCGGGCGCACGTCCAGGCCGGCGCGGGGATCGTCGCCGACTCCGTCCCGGCCAGCGAGTACGAGGAGACGCTCAACAAGGCCCGGGCGCTCCTCCGCGCCCTGCAGAGCCTCGAGCCCGACTGAGCGAACGGCTTGAACGGCAACGGCAACTTCAAAAGCCGGATTCGGGCGTGTCCCTCCGCTGCGCTCCGGGCCGGGCTGCGGGCGCCGTAGGAAACGATACTACCGTTTCCAACGGCGCGAAGCCCCTGGCGGACTCCCCGGCGGCCGCGATTCCCTCACGAATCGCCACCCCCTTCGCATCCCCCTCCGCCAGGGTCTTCGCCCTCCGGGCCCGCATCCCTCACGCGACTGCGCTGCACGGCGGCACTTCGATCCCGCCTCGACCGGCTTCCGTCGCATGCCTCGGCTCCGCGGCCCCCCTCCCCCGACCCCTCCCCCCGCACGCAGTGGGCGTGCGCGGTGAGGGGAGAACCCCACCCCCGATCCGCGACTTACGGGCTTCCCCCCACCCCTCCGCCCGCCCCGCGCGACGACGCCGTTCTCCCTCCTCTCCCATTCTTTGGGAGAGGGGGCCGGGGGGGTGAGGACCGGCGATGCCGGCGTCGCGCACCGGTCCCTCGTCCGCACAACGCGCCTGCTGTCCCCTGTCCCCTATTCCCTGTCCCCTGGTTTATTCCCTGTTCCCCGGTTGCGCCCCGCGCGCCCGCGCCCCATCGTACGCGGACGGCGCGTGCTCCCCGCGCGGCGCCCGGCTCCATCCCCGCATCCCGGCACGGCCCCCATGCACTTCCCGCGCGCCCTCCGCCCCGCCGCCGCCCTCGCGCTCCTCCTCGCGGCGTCCGCCTGCGGCGGCGCGCGGCGCGCGCGCCCGGGGACCGAGCCGCCCCCCGAGGTCCAGATCGTCGTCGAGAACAACCTCCCGATCCCGGCGCCGCTGACCGTCTACGTCCTCCCCGAGAACGGGGGGCGCCTCCTCCTCGGCACCGTTCCCGGCGCCACCACCGCGTCCTTCCGCTACCGCCCGGTCAACCTCGGCTTCGCCCACCGCCTGGTGGCCCGGACCACCAGCGGAGACGACCTCCGCTCCGATCTCTTCCGCCTCTCCGGGAAGACCCGTCTCGTCTGGAGCGTCCGCGACAACCTCCTCGTGACCGAGCGGTAGCCGCCCCGTGACGCGCACGCAGGCCTTGCAAGTTGCCGGAAACGTTGTATGATACCTGGATACGTTCTTCCAGAAGTCCATCGGGCCCGCCCCCGCCGACGCGCCTTGACACGATCGAACGCCCGTTCTATATCATAAGCGCTTATCCGTTCACCCCTTCCGCGCCCCCGACGCCTCCCGCGCCGCCGGTCCCCTCCCGGAGGCCGCCCCGGGACCCGCCGCAGGGCGCCTGTCACGATCCCGTTTCGCTGGACGTTCTACCCCATCGGCAGGGCTCCACCGAGAAACCCATCCCAACCCGAGCACAAGGAGGTTGACGACGAACGGATCTTCTACGGAGCGAGCGGCATCCGCTGCCCCCAGGGGCGGCCGTGGCCGCAAGAGCCGGACGGAGGGGCGCCGTCCTCGCGCCTTTCCGCAGTACCCAAACTTCGCTGGCGGCCCCACACCGGAGCCGCCGGAACCCCAGGAGGATGTGAATGAGTAAATTCCGCTGGCTGCTCGCGGTGCTCATCGCGGTCGCCGTGGCGCCCTTCTCGGCGCTGGCGCAGGAGCCCGCGACCATCACCGGGCGCGTCACTGGTCCCGATGGCGAGGCCGTTCCGGCCGCCCTCGTGCGGATCGAGGCGCTCGGCGTCGGCGCGACCTCGACCGCCGACGGTACCTACCGTCTGGTCGTCCCGGCCGCGCGCGTGCGCACCGGGCAGCAGGTCCAGATCAGCGCTTCGCGCGTGGGCTTCTCCAACCAGAGCCGGACGATCACGCTGTCGCCGGGCGCGAGCCTGACCCAGAACTTCCAGCTCTCGTCCGACGTCCTTCTCCTCGACGAGGTCGTCGCCACGGGCCAGGGCACCACGCGTCAGCGCGCGGCCCTGGGCGCCACGGTGAACACCGTCCGCGCCGAGGAGCTGGTGCAGTCGAACGAGACCAACGTCGTGGCCGCCCTCGCGGGCAAGGCCCCGAACGTCCAGGTCACCAAGTCGGGCGGCGACCCGGGCTCCGGCGCGTACTTCCGCATCCGCGGCGCCAACTCGGTCTTCGGCGGCACCCAGCCGCTGATCGTCGTCGACGGCATCCCCATCGACAACTCGACCGACCGCACCGAGAGCACCACCGAGGGCACCGGCGCCTCGAACCGCGCCGCCGACGTCAACCCGAACGACATCGAGTCGATCGAGATCCTCAAGGGCCCCGCCGCGGCGGCGCTCTACGGCTCGCGCGGCTCCAGCGGCGTGGTGCTCATCACCACCAAGCGCGGCCGTCCGGGCGAGAACAACGTCTCGTACTCGGTCTCGCTGCAGCGTGACCACGTCAGCGACAACGCGCCGCTCCAGTTCCGCTACAAGCAGGGCCTGTCGGCGCTCGTCGACGGCCGCTGGGGCGACTACTCCCCGACCGGCGCCCAGAGCTGGGGCCTCCCGCTCGAGTGCGCGCTCGAGTGCGAGGAGGGCGAGGACTACTGGGATCACTCCAACGAGCTCTTCCGCACCGGCACCCTGGTGGACCAGAACCTGACGCTCTCGGGCGGCAGCGACCTGACCACCTACCTCCTGTCGCTGGGCTGGAACGACCACCAGGGCGTCGTCGACGGCAACTCCGACTACGGCCGCCGCACCGTCCGCCTGAAGGCCTCGCACTCGTTCAGCGACCAGCTGACGATCGGCGGGAACTTCAACTACGTCGACGCCAGCGGTAACCTGGTGCAGCAGGGCTCGAACATCTCGGGCCTCCTCCTCGGCGGGCTCCGCACGCCGCCGAACTTCAACAACCTGCCGTACCTCACCGACACCACCTTCGCGGTGCCGGGGCTCCACCGCTCGTACCGTCTGCCGAACCCGACGTCGCTGACGGCCGGCCGCGGCTACGACAACCCGTTCTTCACGATCCGCGAGCAGACGAACACCGAGAACGTCAACCGCTTCATCGGCAACGTCGACCTGGCCTACCGTCCCACCGACTGGCTCAGCGTCAACTACCTCGGCGGCGTGGACTACGGCAGCAACACCAAGCTGAACATCCTGCCCAAGAGCTCGTCCTCGGTGCCGAACGGCCGCGCCATCCGCGGCGAGTTCATCAACACCATCCTGGACAGCAACCTGACGCTGACGCTCAACCGGGCGCTCAACGACAACGTCCAGACCACCTGGACCTTCGGCCACAACCTGAACCAGACGGACTTCCGTCAGAACCAGGTCAACGGCACCAACCTGATCACCGGGACCGACAAGCTGCAGTTCACGGTCACCCGCGTGCCCAGCGAGGCCGAGGCGCGCGTGCGCACCGACGGCGTCTTCGGCCAGAGCACCTTCGAGTTCTTCGACCAGCTCTTCCTCACCGGCGCGCTGCGCTGGGAGGGCTCGTCCGGCTTCGGCAAGCGGACGCTGTACCCCAAGCTCGAGAGCTCCTGGGTGTTCAGCGAGACGTTCCGTGACCAGCTCAGCTTCCTCGACCTCGGCCGCGTGCGGTTCTCGTACGGCGTCGCGGGCAAGCAGCCGCCGGTCTACTCGAACGTGTCGTCGTTCAACACCGGCCTGATCTTCGACTCGTTCGTCTTCACTCCGGCGGGCCTCGAGACGATCTACGCCGGCCAGGAGGGCGTGCAGACCCAGGGGACGCTCGGCAATCCGGACATCAAGCCCGAGCGGACCGCCGGCTTCGACGTCGGCGGCGAGCTGGCCTTCCTGGGCAGCCGCGTCACCCTCGGCCTGACGTACTACAACGAGACCACCAGCGACGTCATTCTCGCGGTGCCGATCGCCAGCTCCACCGGCTTCAACAGCAAGTGGGACAACGTCGGCGAGATCGAGAACAACGGCTTCGAGGTGACCCTCGGCCTGCGTCCGCTCGACACCCGCAACATCGCGTGGAACGTCGACGCGCAGTGGGCGACCAACAACAGCTGCGTGAGCGACCTCGGCGGCGCCGAGTTCATCTCGCTCGGCGGGTTCACCGGCGCGCTGACCGGCCTGTACCGGCCCGACACGACGGCGAACGGCGCCATCACGAACTGCTACGAGTTCAACACCTTCTACGCGGGTGACTTCGTCCGGTTCGGCAACGGCACCACGCTCGACGAGTACGACGCGTACGGCCGCCTGGTCCGCGAGCGCGTGAACATCGACTCGGTGTACACCGGCTGGCAGGAGGGCGAGCTCTACATCCAGGCGAACGGCCTCCCGATCGACGACCCGCAGCAGCGCCCCCTGGGGAACATGAACCCCGACTGGACCGGGAGCCTGCGCAACACCTTCACGCTCTTCAACAAGCTCCGGGTCTCCGGGCTGCTCGACTTCAGCTACGGCGGCAAGCGCTGGAACGGCACCGCGGGCGCGCTGACCTACTTCGGCACGCACGAGCGGACCATCGGCGACCAGGGCGCCGGTCAGGACACGGTCTTCGAGGGCGCGGGCCCGGGCGCCGGCCGCCGCGTGATCGTGAACTGGGACACCTGGCGCGTCCTCGGCCCCGGGAACAGCTTCGGCGGTCCCGACGAGCAGGACTACGTCGACGCCAGCTGGGCCAAGCTGCGCGACATCACGGCGTCGTACGCCTTCGGCGAGAACGAGCTGAGCCGCTTCGGCCTCACCCGCCTCGGCTTCAGCGGGCTGGCGCTGACGCTGTCGGGCCGTAACCTGGCCACCTGGACGGACTACGTCGGTATCGATCCCGAGTCGAACCTGACCGGTCAGACGGCCGCGCGCGGGCTGGACTACTTCCACAACCCGCAGACCCGTTCGTTCGCGATCAGCCTGACCCTGACCCGATAGGACATCGCAAATGAGAGTATTCAACAACGCCGGCCGCGCCCTTATGGGCGCGGCCATGGTGGCGGTCGCGGCCGGCTGCAGCGACTTCATCGAGCAGCCGGACTCCGATCCGAACGCGATCGGCGACCCCACCCCCGAGCAGCTCCTGGTGGGCACGGAGGTCAACACCTTCTTCACCGCCACCAGCGACGCGGCCCGGTACGCGGCGGTCTTCACGCAGCAGATGTCGGGCGTGGACCCGCGCTTCGGGAGCGTCGAGGAGCAGGACCTGGGCGAGGAGGACACCGACGGCCTCTGGGGGAACATCTACCCCAACGCCGGCCTGGTGAACATCCGCGAGGGGATCGAGCGGTCGAAGGAAGAGAACAAGCTGGTGACCGCCGGCATCTTCCAGGTGCACGAGGCCTACATGGTCGGGCTGGCCGCCGCGCTCTTCGGCGACATCCCGTACTCGGAGGCCGTCGATCCGAACATCACGACGCCGAAGCTCGACCCGCAGGAGGAGGTCTACGCCGCCCTCCAGGCCGTGCTCGACTCGGCCATCGCGAACCTGAACAGCGGCGTGGGCGCGCCCCCGCCGGCGGTGGACTTCTCGTTCGCCGGCCGCGCGCAGCAGTGGGTGCGCACCGCGTGGAGCCTGAAGGCCCGCTACTACCTGCACTGGGCCGACGCGCCGAACGGCGGTGAGGCGGCCACGGCCTGCGGCGGCAACTGCCTCGAGAAGGCGCTCGCCGCGGCGCTGAACGGGATCCAGACCGGGTCGCCGTACGACGCGAGCTCGGCGAACGACAACAACTTCCGGGCGTACTTCGGGACGGCCTCGACGGAGAACAACCCGTTCTACCAGTTCGAGATCCAGCGCCCGGACTACTGGACCAGCGGCTTCACGCTCGTGAACCTGCTGAACAACGGGACGGACAACACCAGCGCCGACGACGATCCGCGCACCGTGCGGTACTTCGACGCGGCGAGCGGCTCGTTCTCGGGCCGGTTCATCGGCTCGAGCCCGGGGAGCGGCCCGGGCGACCCGGACAAGGAGGCCTCGGACATCAACCTCCTGGCCGAGCCGGCGTACGACGTGGCGCTGGTGAGCTGCTCGGAGACCAACTTCATCGAGGCCGAGGCCTACGCCCGGCTCGGGCAGACGGCCAACGCCCGCGAGTCGCTGAAGGACGCGCTCGGGTGCGAGGAGGTCTACTGGAAGCTCCCGGCCAACTCGCTCCTGAACTACACCGCGGGCGGGACGCGGCCGACGCTGTCGGCGCGGATCGACGCGGCGACGGGGACGACGATCGGGTCGCCGCTCCTGGACCTGATCCTGACCCAGAAGTACATCGCGCTGTTCCTGAACCCCGAGGTCTACACGGACGTGCGCCGCACCTGCACGCCGGACCTCCTGGCGTCGCCGACGGGGGCGCCGCTCATCGGCCGGTACACCTACCCGGCCGGGGAGCGCCAGACGAACCCGAACATCCCGAATCCGGACGTCGCGCCGGCGCGGAACGCCAACATCCCGAGCACGTGCACCTGAGGTGACCCGGCGCCCCGCGCGTCCGGTGGACGCGCGGGG
>DATACF010000209.1:0-1942 GCA_036259235.1 Longimicrobium sp.
GGGGGAGGCGGAGGAGCGGCGCCCCGCGCCCGCCGCCTGGCCCGCCGCGCCCCGCCTGGTCCGCGCCCCCGCCCGCGAGGCGGGGATGAGCGCCGACTCGCTGGCGCGGATCGACCGCGCGGTGCGGGCGGCGCTCGACGCGGGGGTCTTCACCGGCGCGGTGGTGGCCGTGGGGCGGCGGGGGAAGCTGGTGAAGCTCACCGGCTACGGGCGGACCGGCGGCGTCCCCGTCGACCCGGCGACGACGGTCTTCGACATCGCCTCGCTCACCAAGGTGGTGGGGACGACCGCCGCGGTGATGGCGCTGGTGGAGGACGGGACGGTGCGGCTGGACGCGCCGGTGCGGCGCTACGTCCCCCAGTTCCGGGGCGACGGGAAGGGGGGGGTGACGGTGCGCCACCTCCTCACCCACACCTCGGGGCTCCCGGCGGGCGCCTGGCTCTACGGCGAGGCGTCGAACCCCGAGGAGGCGCTCCGCCGGGTGCTGCGGACGCCGCTGGTGCGCGACCCCGGGACGCGGGTGGAGTACAGCGACTTCGGGATGATCCTGATGGCCGAGATCGTCCGGCGGCGCGCGGGGGAGCCGCTCGACCGCTTCCTGGCGCGGCGCGTCTTCGTCCCGCTGGGGATGGAGAACACGCTCTTCCTCCCCCCCGTGGCCCTCCAGGCGGACGTCGTCCCCACCGCGCTCCGCTCCGAGCGGCCGTACGTCCTCGACGGCGTCGTCCACGACGGGAACGCCTTCCGGCTCGGCGGGGTCTCCGGCCACGCGGGGCTCTTCTCGACCGCGCCGGACCTGGCGGTGTACGCGCAGACGTTGCTGAACGGCGGCGCGTACGGCGCCCGGCGCGTCTGGCAGCCCTCCACGGTGCGGACCTTCACCGCGCGGCAGGCGGGGGCGGGGACGCGCACGCTGGGGTGGGACACGCCCGCGCCGGTGAGCTCCGCCGGGAGCTACCTCTCGGCCACGGCGTACGGCCACACCGGCTACACGGGGACGTCGATCTGGATCGACCCCGCGCGCGGGCTCTTCGTCGTCCTCCTCACCAACCGCACCTACGACCGGGGCACCGCGCGGCAGATCCTCGACCTCCGCCGCGCCGTCGCCAACGCCGCCGCGCGCGCGATCACCGACACTCCCATCCGCCCCCGCCCGGGGACGCCGGAGGCGATCCGCGAAGAGCAGCAGCGCCGCCGCCCCAAGCCCGCGCCGCGCCGCCCCCAGCGCCCGCGCGACCGGCGTCGCGGATAGGAAGTCGGGGACGCGGAGAGGAGTCGGAACGCGGGGAGAAGGCGGGGACGCGGATCGGAGTCGCCCCGCGGCCCCCGCCTGTCATCCCGAGGGGAGCGGTAGCGACCCGAGGGATCTACTCGCCTCGCCCGGGCGGCCGCGCCACAGATAGAATTCGGTTCGCCCGACCCCATCTCTCCCGACGAGAGCCGGCACCGGATGAAAAAGTCACCCCCCGCTGCCAGTCCCGACGCGTACGTCGCCGCCCTCGACGGCTGGCGGCGCGCGCTCGTCGAGGCGCTGCGCGCGACGGTCCGAGAGGCCGCGGCGTTCGAGGAGGTCATCAAGTGGGGCCACCTCGTCTACCTGGCGAACGGCCCCGTCCTCCTCATCCGCGCGGAGGAAGAGCGGGTGCTGCTCGGCTTCTGGCGCGGGCAGCGCCTGAGGGAGGTAGAGCCCCGGCTGAAGCCCGGCGGCAAGTACGAGATGGCCACGCTCGAGCTGAGGGAAGGCGCCACGGTCGATCCCGAAACGGTGCGCCGTCTGGCGCGGGACGCCGCCGCGCTCAACGAGAGCCGGGGCGATCCGACCCTCGACGCCCGGGGGCGATGAACCGAGCGCCCCGACACGTCGTCGCGGACAGGAACGGCGAACTGCGATCTCACGCAGAGGAGCAGAGTCAGCAGAGAAACCCCTCTGCTGACTCTGCTC
>DATACF010000210.1:0-2321 GCA_036259235.1 Longimicrobium sp.
GCGAAGCCTCGGCGGGGGCTGCGCAGCCTCGCCATGGTCGGGGTGGTGGTGGGGATCGCGCTGGGGCTGGTCTTCGCGCTCCAGCGGCCGAGCCCGGCGGGGGTCGACGCCTCGACGTACATCGTCCTCCCCTTCGTCCAGCGCTCCGGGGGCGGGGGGGCGCTCACCCCGGACCAGGCCGAGCTCCTCCTCCACAACGCCCTCTCGCGGTGGACCGACCTCCGGCTGGTCGACGCCCAGCGCGCCCGCGACCTCCTCTCGCGGAGCGGCCCCCCGGAGAACCTGGCCGAGGCGCGGCGGATCGCGGAGGCCGCCGGGGCCGGGCACCTGGTGTGGGGCGAGATCACCCCGCTGGGCGACAGCGTGGTCGTCCGCGCCGCCCTCTACGACCTCACCCGGCGGGGGGGCGGCTCGCCCCAGCACACCGTCCGGCTGGGGCGCGACCTCCAGGGGGTCTCGGCGCGGATCGGCGACCTGACGACGCTCCTGCTGGGGCGCGAGGCCAGCGAGTCGATGGGGCCCGAGGGGGCGGCGGGGACCACCGTGGCGGCGGCGTGGCGGGCGTACCTCGAGGGGTGGTCGGCGATGTCGCAGTGGGAGCTGGAGCGCGCCCGCGCGGCGCTGGCCCGCGCCGTCGACGCCGACCCCGGCTACGCGGCGGCCCACCTCTGGCTGGCCCAGGCCACCTCGTGGAGCGAGTCGTGGGACGTCCGCGGGTGGCGCGAGCCCGCCGCCCGGGCGCTGGCCGACTCGGCCTCGCTCTCCCCCCGCGAGCGGCAGCTGGCCCGCGCCCTGGTGGCTCTCGGCGACCGGCGCTTCCCCGACGCCTGCCGGACCTACGAGGCGATGATCCAGCGCGACTCCACCGACTTCGCCGCCTGGTTCGGGCTGGGGGAGTGCCACCGCCGCGACCAGGTGGTGGTCGCCGACCCGGCGTCGCCCTCGGGGCACCGCTTCCGGAGCAGCTACCACCGCGCGGTGCAGGCGTACTCGCGGGCGCTCCGGAGCGTCCCCTCGTCGCACCGGGCCTTCCGGGGGGTGGGGTTCGGGCGCCTCCACGAGCTCCTCCAGGCGGGCGACTACGTCCTCCGCCCGGGGTGGACCGCCGGCGGCGCCTTCTTCGCCTCGTACCCGGGGCTGGCGGGCGACACGCTCTCCTTCGTCCCCTGGCCGGGGGCCGACATCTCGGCGGGGAAGAAGGAGACGCTCCCCCGCACCCGCGACGCCGCCCTGCTGCGCAACCGCCGGCTGCTGCGCGACGTCCTGGTGGAGTGGACGCGGGCCTTCCCCCAGAGCCCCGACGCGCACGAGGCGCTCTCGGTGGGGCTGGAGGACCTGGGCGAGATCCGGCGGGTGAAGCAGGGCGAGCCCTCGGCCTTCTCGGAGCTGGCGGCGGCGCGGACGCTGGCCACCGCCCGCGACCAGCGCCTCCGCCTCTCGCTGGCCCAGGTGCGCCTCTACCTCCGGGTGGGCGACTTCGCCCGGGCGCGCGCCCTGGCCGACTCGGTGCTGGCCGGGTGGCCCCACCCCGGCCCCCGCGACGCGCAGGCGCTGGCGCCGCTGGCGGTCCTCACCGGGAAGGTCGAGACGGCGCGGGGGCTCCTCCACGCGGCCGTCCCCGAGCACCGCTTCTCGACGCCGCAGGGGCAGGAGCTGGCCGCGTCCGTCCCCGTGGCCCTGGCCGAGGGGGCGATGGACGCGCTCCTCTACGCGGCGGTGGGGCTCTCCGCCCAGGCCGCCCAGGCCGAGGCGCGCGCCGACGGGATGATCCGCACCCTGGTCCCCGAGGGCGAGCGGCGGGGGGTGCGGCGCTCGCTCCTCAACGCGCCGCGGCGCCTCTCCTTCGGCTCCGGGGGCGCGGCGTGGGCGCGGGCGCGGACGGCCCCGCTCGACTCGGTCGACTACCTGATCGCGGCGCAGCAGGCGCTGGCGGCGGGCGACGCGGCCGCGGCGCGGGGAGCGCTCCAGGGGATCGCGGCGACGCGGGGCGAGCGTCGCCCCGGCGACGTCTCCCTCGACTTCGTCCTCGCCGAGTCGGAGCTGCACCTGGCGCTGGGCGACACCGCCGCGGCGGTCGACGAGCTCGACCGGGCGCTGGTGGGGATGGAGGCGCTCCCCCGGGCCAGCGTGGAGCGGGTCGACATGACGGGCTCCCTCCTGGGGGCCATGCGCCTCCGCGCCCGGATCGCCGCCGCCCGCGGCGACCGTCCCATCGCCGAGCACTGGCGGGGCGTCCTCCGGACCCTCTGGGCGGGCGGCGACCCGCGCCTCCTCGCCACCATCCGCTGACCTTCCCGGTCTCCCCCTGAAGAGGGCCCCCC
>DATACF010000211.1:0-1524 GCA_036259235.1 Longimicrobium sp.
CCCGGCGCGTCCCTTGACCGACGTCACCGCCCCCGCCGCCGACCTCGCCGTCCCGGCGGACGCCCCGCCCCCGCCCGCCCCCGCGCCGGGGCGGTACGACCGCTCCATCGTCGAGGGGCCGCTCCGGCCCACGGTGTGGAAGCTGGCGTGGCCCACCATGCTCACCAACATCATCGGCGGCCTCCAGGGGATCGTCGACCACGTCCTGGTGGGGCACCTCGTCGGCTACCGGGGGAACGCCGCCATCGGGGTGGCGTTCCAGCTCTTCCTCGTCGTCATCGTCTTCATCTCCTCCATCTTCACCGGGATGAGCGTCCTGGTGGCGCGCTTCGCCGGGGCGGGCGACGAGGAGCGGGTCGACCGCACCGTCTACCAGGCCTTCCTCACGGCCATCGGGCTGTCGTTCGGGGTGATGGCCCCCGCGGGGTACTTCCTCTCCCCCACCCTCCTCGACCTCGTCAACGCCGCCCCCGAGGTGAAGGCCGAGGCGCTCCCCTTCCTCCGGGTGATGTTCACCTTCGGGGGCGGGATGCTGATCTTCTTCATGCTGGGCGGCGCGCTCCGCTCGGCGGGCGACGCGCGGACCCCCATGGTGCTGGGGGTGGCGATGACGGTGCTGAACCTCGTCCTCAACGTCGTCCTCATCTCGGGCCTCGGCCCCGTCCCCGCCTTCGGGACCGTGGGCGCGGCGATGGGGACGGCGATCGCGTCGGGGCTGGTGGCCGCGTACGCGATCTTCAAGCTCTGGCGCGGCGGGTGGGTGGTCCGCTTCCCGCGCGGGGGGCCGTGGCGCCCCGACTGGGCGGTCATCCGCGCCCTCTTCCGCTTCGGCCTCCCCGCGGGGGTCCAGGGGATCGCGATGAACGTCGGGGGCGTGCTGATGCTCGCCTTCATCGGCTCGCTGGCCCAGAGCGCGGCGGCGCAGGCGGCGTTCGCGGTGTCGTACTCGCAGCTCTTCTCGCTCGTCACCTGGACCTCCGTCGGCCTCATGGGCGCGGCCGCCGCGGTGGCGGGGCAGAACCTGGGGGCCGGGCAGCCCGACCGGGCGGCCGAGGCGGTGCGGGTGGCGGCGCGGATCGGGGCGGCGGGGGCGGCGTGCCTGGGGGCGGTCTTCCTCTTCTTCCCCCGCGCGCTCCTGGCGGTCTTCGGGATGGACGACCCCGCGGTGGTGGAGCTCGGCGCGCAGCTCCTCCGCGTCCTCTCCGTCTCGGGGCTCTTCATCGCCGTGGCGCTCACCTACACGGGAGGGCTGCAGGGAACGGGGGACACGAAGGGGCCGCTCTACATCTCCATCGTCTCGCAGGTGATGGTGCCGCTGGGGATCTGCTTCGTGATCCAGCGCACGGGCACCCTCCAGCCCCTCCACATCTGGCTCGCCATCCTGGTGGGCCACATGACCCGCTGCGCCCTGAGCGTCGTCCGCTTCAACCAGGGGCGGTGGCGCGGGATCGCGGTGGACCTCGGGCGCTAGCGGCGTCGCTCCCCACGCGGGGGGGGGGGAACGCCTGTTGACGGGGGTGCGCA
>DATACF010000212.1:0-3594 GCA_036259235.1 Longimicrobium sp.
GGGAACGACTGGGTTCCTCTGCTCCCTCTGCTGCCTCTGCGTGAGACCCGCTGTTTCGGGCTCGCAGGAGGGCGGGCGATTCGCTACCTTCGCCCGCATGACTCGGAGCGTCCTCTCGATCCTCGTCGGCGTGGCGGTCTACGTGGCGCTGGCGTTCGCCGCCAGCGTCGCGCTCGCGGAAGTTTCGCCCGAGTGGTTCGGGCCGCGCGGGGAGGTGACGCGGGCGGGGGTGCTGGGGCTGATCCTGGCGCTGTACGCCGTATTCGCAGTGTTCGCGGGGTGGCTGGCTGCCCTTCTGGCGCGGCGGGGCGAGACTCGGCACGCGCTGGCCGTCGGCGTCGCGGTCGCCGGGCTGGCGGTCGTGTCGGCGGTGACGAGCCCGGACGCGGCGCCGGGGTGGTTCCACGCGGCGCTCGTGGCGCTCGGGGTCCCGGCGGCGTGGCTGGGCGGGTGGGCGCGGGCGCGCCTCTCGGGCCGCACCGTTTCGCAGCAGGCCTTCACCAAAACGCAGCCTCCGCCCCCGGCGCCGAAGCGCGCGCGGAAGCGGAGGAAGTGAGCGAGGAGAGGACGATGGAGATCCAGTCGGCGGCGTCGTTCCTGGCGTATTTCGAGAGCGTCCGCGCGCGGACGAAGCGCGTGGCGGCTCGCATCCCCGAGGATCGCGTCGAGTGGGCGCCGCGCGCGGGGGCGTTCACCCTCGGCGACCAGCTGCGCCACATCGCGGCGACCGAGCGGTGGATGTTCGCCGAGAACGCGGCGGGGCGCCCCAGCCGCTATCCCGGGTGCGGCGTGGAGCTGGCCGAGGGGAAGGACGGGGTGCTGGCGTACCTCGACGCCATGCACGCCGAGTCGGCCGAAATCATTGGGGCGCTTTCGGATGAAGATCTCCGGCGGACCGTCCGGACGCCGGCCGGGACGCCGATCGCCGCGTGGAAGTGGCTGCGCGCCATGGTGGAGCACGAGGCCCACCACCGGGGCCAGGTCTACCTCCTCCTCAACCTCCTGGAGGTCCCCACGCCCCCCATCTACGGCCTCACCTCCGAGGAGGTGTACGACCGCAGCGTCCACGAGTGACAGGGTCGTCGCCGAATCGTGGCACGCGACGTGCTATGACTATCGGGTGCGGAGGAACCGTCTGGGTGGGGCGGGGAGACCGCGTGACGGGTGAGGGGGCGCGAAGAGGCTTTCGCGCCCCCTCGCGTTTTTATCCCCGGCTCTGTCGCTGCGGAAATTCCGCGATTTGGCTCACACAGGGGGCACGGAGGACACAGGGGGAACGGCGTCGCTCGACGGGCCCCCTCTGTGTCCCCTGTGCCCCCTGTGAGAGATCCAGGGTGATTTTGGACCCGAGCGGAAGGCCGGGCTACGCGCCGCGGCGGCCGAGGGCGGTGAGGAGGTCGTCCATGGCGAGCGAGCAGCCGCGGGCCTCGGCGCCGGTGGCGCGGCCCAGGACGCGGAAGCCGCCGGGGGCGGTGACGCCCAGGTCGGCGGTCTGGATGGCGGCGACCGAGTCGAGGTTGGCGAGGTCGAGGTGGCGGAGGACGCCGACCTCGCCGTGCGGGAGGGGGCGGAGCGTCTCGGGGTCGACGGCCTGCGTGCGCACCCAGGCGGGCCCGGTGTGGAGGCGCTCGCCCGGCGCGGCGGCGCTCCCGGCGCGGCCGTCGTAGAACTGCGAGCTCATCTCCGTCATCCCGTACTCGTTGACGCACCACGCCGCGCCGATCCCCAGCCGCTCCCCGATCATCCCGTACAGCTCGTCGCGCCCGACCTCGCGGGAGCGCCCCTTGAAGCCGCCGGTGTCCATCACCCGCGACCCCGGCGGGAGGCGGAAGCGCGTCCCGGCCGCGGTCAGCGCGTCGAGCCAGTGGACGAACGCGAACGCCGTCCCGGCGACGCACACCGGCTCGCCCGCCTCTTCCGCTTCGCGGAGCGCCCGCTCCAGCCCCGCGGGGTCGATCCCGCCGTCGGTGGAGACGAACCACCCGCTCCGCCCCTCGCCCAGGTCGCGCGCCACCTCACCGACCATGTGCGAGAGCGACGAGTCGGGGAGGTCGGCGGGGCGGGGGACGAGCGAGACGAGGCGCGGGCGGGCGCCGTCCGGGAGGAGGTGGGCGGCGAAGCCCGCGCGGAGCGCCGCGTCGTAGAGCGCCAGGTCGCGGAAGTGGTGCGCGCCCCGCCGCTCGCGCCCGGCGGTGGTGCCGCTGGTGCGGAAGACGGCCACCGCCTCGTCCGGACCGCCGCAGACGAGCGCGGCGGCCTTGAAGGCGTCGGTCGGCACCGCGGGGATCTCGCCCCAGTGCGTCACGGATTCGGGAGAGACGCCGCGCCGCTCGCAGAAGAGGCGGTACGGCGTGTTGCACGCATACTGGTGCGCGAAGACGTCGCGGGCGAGCGCGTCGAGCTCCGCCTCGCCGAGCGGCGCGTCCGCCCCGGCGGCGATGACGGCCAGGAGGCGGGCCTTGAGGGATTCGCGGTCGGGGTGGGCCGGGGTGCTCATGGGCGCGAAGATACCACGTCCGCCGCCGCCGCGCGAAGTGGGCCAGGAACTACGAGTGTCACACAGAGGCACAGAGACACAGAGGGGTTCTCTGTGCCTCTGTGCCTCCGTGTGAGACCGGGGTTCCAGCCGAGCCTGGGTCAGCCCCAGCCCATGCGCTCGCGAAGGCGGGTGACGTGGGCGAGGTGGTGGCGGGAGTGCCAGTCGTAGAGGGCGAGGGTGCCGTCGAGCCGGAGCTCGCCCCAGTCGGGGTGGCGGAAGGCGCGGGACCACTGCTCGTTCGACAGGGCGGAGAGGAGGGCCACCCACCGCTGGTGGAGCGCGTCGAGGAGGGTGAGCGAGACTTCGACGGGGGTGGCGGCGACGTCGGGGAGCTCGGCCCAGCGCGCCTCGTCGTAGGTCTTGATCGACGGCACGTCCTCGGTGAGGGCCAGCTTGAAGCGGACGTAGGCGTTCATGTGGGAGTCGGGAACGTGGTGCGCGAGCTGGCGCACCGTCCACCCGCCCTCGCGGTACGGGGTGTCGAGCTGCGCGTCCGACAGCCCCTCCACCGCCGCCCGGAACATCGCGGGGAGCCCCGCCAGCGTCTCGATCATCGCGCGCCGCTCCTCGGCCGTGGGCGCCCGCGAGGGGTCGAAGCGGCCCACGGGATAGCGCAGCGCCTCCAGGTCCAGCGTCTCCACGGTCATCGGTCGCGTCTCCAGCGCGGAGGAAGTCGTCGTCGGGCCAACGGCGGAGAAGCTACGCGCCGCCCCCCGGCCGCGCGAGACGGAACGGATGACGGCCCCGCGCGCGGGAGCCGGTCGCACACCCTCGACGTACCACGCCGTTGCATGAGGGATGCGGGCCCGAAGGGCGAAGACCCTGGCGGGGGAGATGCGAAGGGGATCGCGATCCGAGGAGAAGACGGGGGCGCCGTGGAGTCCGCCAGGGGCTTCGCGCCGTTGGAAACGGTAGGATCGTTTCCTACTTCATCACCTCTCTAAAGGTGATGGGTAAAGACGCTGGAGTTTCGTGCGTGCGTGGCCACAGGTGAAGCGCCATTGAACGTTGGCGCGCGTTGCGTTCCGCGCCTTGACCCAAGCGGCGACTTCAGA
>DATACF010000213.1:0-5979 GCA_036259235.1 Longimicrobium sp.
TCCAGAGGAACATCACCCCTCCTTCGGCGGGCCCTCGCCGGGCCCGGGGCCCGGCCCCACGACGTAGTCGGGGACCTGCGGGCGCGGCGCGCGGCGGGGAAAGGCGCGCAGGGCCAGCTCGGGCGCGTACTGCATGGTCACGGTGCCGGCGATGGAGAGGACGAGGACCATGAGCCCCACCGCCGCGTTCACCCGCGCCAGCCCGGCGGAGGCCGCCACCCCGGCCAACAGGATGGAGAACTCGCCCCGGGGGACGAGGACCAGCCCCAGCGCCAGCGCGCTCCGCTTCGAGAGCCCGTCCGCCAGCCCCGCGCGGTACCCCCCCGCCACCTTGGACGCCACCCCCAGCGCCGCCAGCGCCAGCGCCTGCGGCCATACGGGCGCGAACGCCGCCGGGTCGAGCGAGAGGCCGAAGCCCAGGAAGAAGACCGCCGCGAACACCCCCTGCAGCGGCGCGAAGAGGCGCTCGATCCGCTCGCGGTGCCCCGTCTCGGCCAGCACCATCCCCGCCAGGAACGCCCCGATCCCCTCCGAGAGCCCCGCCCAGAGCGCCGCCGCCGAGAGGAGGAGGACGATCCCCCCCGCCGCCAGCACCAGGAGGTCGTCGCTCCTGAGCGCCAGCGCCCGGTCGAGCGCCGGCCCCGCCCGGAGCGCCACCACCACGAAGACCCCGAAGAACGCCACCGCCACCCCCATCCCCTTCGCCACCCCCGCCGCCGACGCCTCTCCCTCCAGCACCGCCCCGGAGAGGACGGCCAGGAGGAGCGCCACGAAGAGGTCCTCGAAGACCAGGACCCCCAGCGCCGTCTCCGTCTCGGGGTTCGCGGTCCGCTCCAGGTCGATGGCCCCCTTGGCCACGATGGCGCTGGAGGTGACGTAGAGCGCCCCCCCCGCCACCAGCGCCCCCCGCCACCCCCACCCGAAGGCGAGACCGGCCCCGACGCCCGCGGGGAAGGAGAAGAGGAGGTCGATGCTCCCCGTGCGGAGGATGCGCCGCCGGTTGGCCAGGAGCGCCCGGAGCGAGAACTCCAGCCCCATGAAGAAGAGGAGGAGGACCACCCCCACCGTCGCCAGCACCTCCACCAGCTCCTCGTCGAGGTGGAGGGGGCGCAGGCAGAGCCCCAGGAGGATGAACGCCGGGATCACCGACTGGCCGAGCCGCTCGAAGAGCAGCCCGGCCACCGCGAGGGCGGCCAGCACCGCCCCCGCGCCGAGGAGGAATTCGCCGTGCACCGTCCCTCCGCCCTATTCCTCGCCGCGCAGGAGCGCGTCCAGCCGCCGCACCTGCGCCCGCTCGCCGACGACGACCAGGGTGTCGCCCGCGGCGATCGTCTCGCCGGGCTGCGGGTTGGGGACGGCCTGGCCGCCGCGGAGGATGGCGATGATGCTGGCCCCGGTCCGCTCGCGCACCGCCGCCTGGCCGATCGTCTGCGCGGCCAGCGGCGAGTCGGGGCGGACCTTGAGCCACTCCACCGCCATCTGGCCCAGGATCATGTCCATCGACTCCGACGGCGTGGGCTGGAAGTACGCCCCGGCCAGGAGCGTCCCCAGCTTCCGCGCCTCGGCGTCCTCCATCCGCACCGCGCAGGTGGGGAAGTCCTCCCCCGCGTCGAAGACGTAGAGCTCGCGGTGCCCCGAGTTGTGGATGATCAGCGTCAGGCGGTCGCCGCCGCGCGTGTTGAGGGCGAACTTCTTCCCCACCCCCGGGAGGTCGTGCTCCTTGACGTCCATCGGCGCCTCGGTCCTTGGTCGGTTCCTACGCGTACCCCCGCGCTCGGGCCGCTTCCGGTCCGCGCGCCGCAAAGGGATGTGTCGCACCGAGGAGGGCCATTCGCAAGACCCGGCCCGCGCGGTATCGACGAACGACGCCCCGCCACCCGGCAAGGATGGCGGGGCGATCGTTGGTCGTTCGGGTCTCGCGAAACCGGTCAGCCGCCGGTGATGCGCGCCACGAGGGTGCGGGCGTAGTCCTTGTTCCACTCCACGGTCCCCTCGCGGGCGGAGGCGCGGACGAGGGTGCCGCCGCCGTCGCGGGCCTCGAGCTTCACGTGCACCTCCATCTCGCCCTTCATCCCGCGGTACTCGCGCTCGGTGCCGCTCTCCTCGTTCTCCACGGTGATCCCCGTGATCCCCTCGGCCGCCATCACCGAGCGGGCGCGGGTGGCCACCGCCGCCACCCCCTCGCTCGCCACGCCCTCGGCGCCCTGCGAGGTCAGGTGGATCCCCGCCGCCGCCCCGGCCCCCGCCGCGGCCGCGATGCACCCCGGCAGCGCGAACAGCGCCAGCGCGAGCACCAGCTTCAGAATGGTGTTTCCCTTCATCGGCTTTCTCCTCCACTTCGGTCCACGTCCATACGCGGGCGGGTACCAGATTGTCCCGCCCGGCCGCCCTGGGGCCCTTGCATTCCCGGTGCCAGACGCCCAGAAGCAACTCACGATGGGGCAATTTCTTACGAGACCGTGACCGCGCGGACGAGAGCCCCGGGCGGGCGCGGAACGGCACGGGTCTCACGCAGAGGAAGCAGAGAACTACATGCGGTTCCTCTGCTTCCCCTGCTGGCTCTGCGTGAGTCCTGCCGTAACGAAAACGCGAACCGCCCCGGCGCTCGCAGCGAGCGCCGGGGCGGTCCGTGTTCCGCCGCGCCGAACGGGCGTCAGTCCGCCGCGATCGGCTCGGAGTCGGGGTGGTGCCCGGGGCGGCGCGGGGCGCCGCCGACGTGCGCGGGCGCGTGCGCCGGGACGCGGCCGCCGCCGGCCTTCGCGCGCACCCACATCACCATGTCGTCCAGGAGCGTGTAGACCACCGGCACCACGAAGAGCGTCAGCAGCGTCGAGGTGATCAGCCCGCCGATGACCGCGTGGGCCATCGGGGCGCGCTGCTCGGCGCCCTCGCCCAGCGCCAGCGCCAGCGGCACCATCCCGAAGATCATCGCCACCGTGGTCATGATGATCGGCCGGAGCCGCACCCGCGCCGCCGTCAGGAGCGCCTCGGTCCGCCCGGTCCCCTGCTCGCGCTGGTGGTTGACGAAGTCGATCAGGAGGATCCCGTTCTTGGTCACCAGCCCCATCAGCATGACGATGCCGATCATCGTCATCACGTTCAGGTTCCCCCCCGTCGCCCACAGCGCCAGCGCCACCCCCAGGAACGAGAGCGGGAGCGAGAGCATGATCGCCAGCGGCTGGAAGAAGGAGCCGAAGAGCGAGGCCAGGATCAGGTAGATGAAGACCACCGCCAGCAGCAGCGCCGAGCCGACGTAGCCCTTGGTCTCGTTCAGGTTCTGCACGTCGCCGGTGAAGACGGCGCGGTACCCCGCCGGGAGCCCCACGGCGTCGATGGCCGCGCGCGCGTCCGCCGCCACGTCGCCCACCGCGAAGCCGGGGAGGACGCCCGCCGAGATCGACACCTGCCGCTCCAGGCTCCGCCGCTCGATCGACTGCGGGCTCGTCCCCGCGCGCACGTCGGCGACCTCGCTCAAGGGGATCATCGCCGGCTGGCGGGTGGCCGGGTCGAGGTTGGCGCTCGCCACCGGGATCCCGGCCACGTCCTCGGCCGAGGTCCGCAGACTGTCGGGGTAGACGACGATCACGTCGTGCGAGTACCCCTGCGGGTCTTCCCAGCGGGTGGCGCGCTGGCCGGTGAAGAGGGGCTGGAGGGTGTTGCCGATGCTCTCGATCCCCAGCCCCGCCGCCCACGCCCGCTGCCGGTCGACGACCACGTCCAGCTGCGGGACCTCCTCCTCCTGCGCGCTGTTCGGCTCGGCGATCCCGGGGACCTCCTCCAGCGCCGCCAGCACCTGCTGCGCCGCCGTCTTCAGCACGCCGAACTCGGGGCCCTGGACGTTGACCTGGATCGGCTGCCCCCGCCCGCCGAAGATGGTGGGCGTCCCCGTGATGTTGGCGCGCACCCCGGGGATGCGGCGGAGCTCGCCGCGGAGCGCCGTCTGGATGTCGGCCTGGCTCCGCTCGCGCTCCGCCTTCTCCTTCAGCTTCACGAAGATCTGACCGCTGCTGGGCGTCCCCCGGAAGCCGCCGCCGATCGACATGTAGGTGTACGCCACCTCCGGCTGGCCGCGGAGGAAGGCGTCGAGCTCGCGCCCCTTGGCCACCGTGTACTCCAGCCGCGACCCCGGCGGGACGCGGAAGCCCACGTTGAACTCGCCCCCGTCGAAGTCGGGCATCCAGGTGAAGCCCAGCATCGGGAGGATCCAGAAGGCGAGCCCGATGGAGAGGAGGGCCCCGGCCATCACCTTCACGCGGTGCCCCAGCGCCCACGCCAGCCCCCGGGGGTAGCGGTCGGCGACGGCCTCGAAGCGGTCGTTGAACCAGGTGGCGAAGCGCCGGACCGGGTTCCGCGACCTCTTCGCCGGCGCTCCCTCGGCCCCGTGCACCCGCTCCTCCACCTCGGGGTCGGGCCAGATGCTGGAGAGCATCGGGTCGAGGGTGAACGAGACGAAGAGGGAGACGAGGACGGCGAAGGCGACGGTGACGCCGAACTGGAAGAAGATCTTCCCGATCATCCCCCCCATGAAGGCCACGGGGATGAACACCGCCATCACCGCCAGCGTCGTGGAGACCACCGCCAGCCCGATCTCGCTGGTCCCCTCGCGCGCCGCCGTGTGGTGGTCCTTCCCCATCTCCAGGTGCCGCACGATGTTCTCGCGGACCACGATGGCGTCGTCGATCAGCAGCCCGATCGAGAGCGCCAGCGCCAGGAGCGTCATCGTGTTCACCGTGAAGTCGAAGAGCCACATCACGAAGAACGCCGAGATGATGGAGATCGGGAGCGCGAGGCCCGTGATGATCGTCGAGCGCCAGGAGTTCAGGAAGAGGTAGATGATGAGGATCGTGAGCACGGCGCCCAGCACCAGCTCGTGCTCCACCGACTCCAGCGACGCCTTGATCCGCCGCGAGTCGTCGCGGATCACCGAGAGCTTCACGTCGGCGGGGAGGGTGCGCTGGAGCTCGTCGGAGGTGGCGCGGACGCGCTCCGCCACCTCGACGGTGTTGGTCCCCGCGATCTTGAGGATGTCGATGGCCACCGCGGGGACGTCGCTCATGAACGCCGCGCTCCGCCGCTCGGCCGCGGCGTCGACCACGGTGGCGACGTCGCCCAGGCGGACCGGGACCCCGTCGCGCACCGAGACCACCACGTCGGCGAAGGCGCGGGGGTCCTCGACGCGGCCGGTGACGCGCACCAGCCGCTCGTTCTCGCCGCGGCGGATCCGCCCGGCGGGGACCTCCTGGTTCTCGCGCTGGAGCGCCTGCATCACCTGCGGGGGGGAGATCCCGTAGGCGCGCATGGCGTCGGGGTCGAGCTGCACCTTGATCTCGCGCCGCGCCCCGCCGACCACGTTGACGCCGCCCACGCCGGGGATGGCCTCGAAGCGGGTCGAGATCACCTCGTCGGCCAGGTTGGTGAGCTCGCGGAGGGGCCGCTCGCCGCTCTGGAGGGCGATCGACATGATCGGCCGCTCGTTGGGGTCGAAGCGGAGGATGACCGGGTCCTCGATGTTCGGCGGGAGCTGGCGGCGGATGCGGGCCACCTTGGCCTGCACGTCCTGCTGCGCCTCGGCCACGTCGACCCCCAGCTCCAGCTGGACGCGGACCAGCGAGCTCCCCTCCAGACTGGTGGAGGTGACCTCCTTGATCCCCTGGACGGTGTTGAGCGCCTCCTCGATGGGGCGGCTCACCTCGCGCTCGACCACCTCGGGGGAGGCGCCGGGGTAGGCCGTCTGCGCCAGCACCACCGGGTAGGTGACGTCGGGGTACTCGTCGATGGCGAGGCGGCCGTAGCTCACCACGCCCAGCACCACCAGCGCCACCATCATCATGGTGGCGAAGACGGGGCGCCGGATGGATACGTCGGACAGGAACATCGCTTCAGTCCCCCGCGCTCATCGCCCGCCACCACGAGGGCCGCGACCGGTGGGCCCCGCTGGCCATCGCCGCGGCGGCGGTCACGACGCCGTCGTACGCGCAG
>DATACF010000214.1:0-4668 GCA_036259235.1 Longimicrobium sp.
CGACGCCGACCTGGCGCGGTCCCTCAACAACGTGTCGAACCACTACGCGACCCTGGCGGAGCTGGAAACCACGCGGGAGGGCCGGCTGATCTGGCTGCGGAAGGCGGTGGACGCCGTCGAGGACGCGATCGCGATGCGCAGGGCCCTGGGGATCCAGGCCGACCTGGCGAGCTCGCTCCACAACGTATCGAACCGGTATGGGGAGATGGCGGGGCTGGAGCCGGCGCGCGACGCGCGACGGACGTGGCTCCAGAAGGCGATCCACGCCGCCGAGGAAGGGGTCGCCATTCAGGACGCGCTGGGGATCCGAGGCGCTATGGCGATGTCGCTCAACAGCATGTCGAACCGCTGCGCGCAGCTGGCCGAGATGGAGCCGGCGCGGGAGGGGTGGGATGCCTGGCTCCGGAAGGCGATCGAGGCCGCCGAAGCGTCGGTCGAGATCCAGAGGGAGCTGGGCGTCCCCGGCGATCTGGCCGTCTCGCTGGGCTCGCTCGGGAACCGCTTCCACATGCGAGCCTCGGCGGAGACGGACAGAACGAGACGGATGGACGATCTGCGGTCCTCCCGCGATGCCGCGGAGGAGGCGGGTCGCCTCTTCCGCGCGGCGGGAGAGATCAAATTCCTGTTGCTCTCGCTGCAGGACCTCGTCTCCGCTCACGGGCTTCTCGCCGAGATGGGCGATCCGGCCGACGTGGAGATCCTTCGCGCGCTCTGTCTCGAGGGGAACCAGCTCGCGCGATCGATGCGGGACGGAGAGGCGGAGGCGTTCTTCACCGGTATTCTCGACTGGATCGAGTAAGCTCATTCCGCGCGGACGCTTGCGGCACGCCGCCGTCCGGGACGATCATGGATGCGGAACGACGATTCGGCGAGGAGGAGAAGACGATGCCCGAGGCGGACGCGAAGGCGGGGCGGGAGATCGGCGACGAGGCGGTGCGCGAGGCCACCGGGCGCACCTGGGACGAGTGGGAGGCGCTGCTGGATTCTCGCGGCGCGGCCGACCTCTCGCACAAGGGGATCGTGGCGATCCTGAGCGACGGACTGATCGAGAGCGGCTGGTGGGCGCAGAACGTCGCGAACCACTACGAGAAGCGGAAGGGGAAGCGCGCCCTGGGCCAGACGGCCGACGGCGCCTACCAGGTCGGCGTCCGGCGCACCCTCCCGCTCGCGCACGACGCCGCGTGGCGGCTGGTGACCTCGCCCGAGGGCGTGCGCGCCTGGCTGGGCGACGTCTCTGGATTCGAGATGGAGAAGGGCGCCGCCTACACCGCCGCCGACGGCGCCGGGGGCGAGGTCCGCGTGGCCCAGCCCGGGAGCCACCTCCGCCTCACCTGGCGCCCGCGCGGCTGGGCGAAGCCGTCGACGATCCAGGTGCGCGTCCTCCCCGCAGGCGAGCGGACGACGATCTCATTCCACGAAGAGCGCCTCCCCGGCGCCGCCGAGCGCGAGGCGCGCCGCCGCCACTTCGAGGCCGCCCTCGACGCGCTCCAGCGCCTGGCCGGGATCGACCCCTGACCGATCCCGTGACCGCGGCCGCCGAGGACGAATGGCTGTGGGGGTGGGACCCCACGCCGGGGATCGTGTCGGTGTGGGCCGAGCCCGACGGCCGCGCCCTCGTCTGGCGCCGCCTCCCCGACACCGGCGCGCTGGTGCGCGAGGAGGACCGCTTCCGCCCCTGGGTCCTCCTCGACCGCCTCGACGACCTTCGCCACCTGGGCCCCCGCCTCGGCCCCGAGGGCGCCCCCGAAGCGGACGTCCGCTTCCGCGAGCTGGGCGGCCCCGGCGAGCTCCGCTTCCTCGTCACCGCCGGCGACGGCCGCGCGCTCGCCGCCGCGGTGCTCCACGGCGCCTCCCTCCGCCTGGGGCGGCGCGTCGGAAACTTGCGCGAGCTGGGCGCCGCCCACGTCCTCGCCCTCCCCCCCGAAGAGCAGTACCTGGTGGCCACCGGCCGGACGTACTTCCGCGGCCTCGCCTTCGACCAGCTCCACCGCCTCCAGCTCGACCTCGAGACCACCGGCCTCGACCCGGGGCGCGACCGCGTCTTCATGGCCGCCGTCCGCGACCCCGCCGGAGAGACGCACGTCCTGGAGGCGGAAGGCACCGGCGACGCCGCCGAGGCCGCGCTGATCCGGCGGCTGGTGGAGACGGTGCGAGAGGCCGACCCGGACGTCATCGAGAACCACAACCTCCACGGCTTCGACCTCCCCTTCCTGGCCCGCCGCGCCCGCCGCCTCGGCGTTCCCCTGGCGCTGGGGCGGCTGGGGAAGCTGGGCTTACGCGAGCGCGCCTCCGCCCGGCGCGGCGCCGTCCCCGGCGGCGAGGGGGGGAGCCGCGTCCGCTTCGTGGCGCCGGGGCGCGAGCTGATCGACACCCTCGACGCCGTCCAGCGCTACGACTTCGCCACGCGCGAGCTCCCCGGGCACGGGCTCAAGGCCGTCGCCCGCCACCTGGGCGTGGCCGCGCCCGACCGCGAGTACGTCCCCGGGAGCCAGGTGTACGCCGTCTGGCGCCGCGACCCCGAGCGGGTGCGGCGCTACGCGGGCGACGACGTCGAGGAGGCCGCGGCCATCGCCCGTCTCCTGGGCGGGGCGGCGTTCGCGCTGGCCCGGATGGCTCCGCGGCGCTACGAGCGCCTCGCCGACGCCGGCCCGGCCACGGGCGTCATCGACCCCCTCCTGGTCCGCGCCTACCTCCGCGCGGGCGCCGCCCTCCCCGCGCACCGGGCGGGCGACGGCACCCCGCACACCGGCGCCGCCCTCCACCTCTTCGCCACCGGCGTGGCGTGGCGGGTGGTGAAGGCCGACGTGGCGAGCCTCTACCCGTCGCTCATGCGCGCCTTCCGGATCGGCCCGGCGCGCGACCATCTGGGCGCCCTCCTGGCGCTCGTCGACCGGCTGGTGGAGCGGCGGCTGGCGGCCAAGGCCGGCGCGCGGGCGGCGCCCGAGGGCTCGGCCGAGCGCCACACGCACGAGGCGATGTCGGCGGCGATGAAGCTGGTGGTCAACTCGGCGTACGGGTACCTCGCCGCCGGGGGCGAGCTGACCCGCTTCGCCGACGTCCACGCCGCCAACGAGGTGACGCGCCGCGGCCGCGAGACGCTGGCCCTCCTCTGCCGCGAGCTGGCCGCGCGGGGGGTGACGCTCCTGGAGGCCGACACCGACGGCGTCTACTTCGCCGTCCCCGAGGGGTGGAGCGAGGACGACGAGCGACGCGTGGTGGCCGAGGTCGGCGCCCTCCTCCCGCCGCTCGTCCACCTGGAGCTGGAGGGGCGCTACGCGGCCATGCTGTCGCACGAGCCGAAGAACTACGCGCTCCTGGGGTACGACGGGACGCTCACCCTCCGCGGGGTGGCCTTCCGCTCCAGCCGCGCCGAGCCCTTCGGCGAGGCCTTCCTCCGCCGCGCGCTGCTCCGCCTCTTCGCGGGCGACGTCGGCGGGGTGCGCGAGGCGTACCTGGAGACGCTCGACGCCCTCCGCCGCCGCGACCTCCCCACCTACGACGTCTCCTCGCGCGTGCGCCTCACCAAGTCGCCCGCGAAGTACGCCGAGACGCGCGAGACGCGGCGCGAGGCGGCGTACGAGGCGCTCCTGGCCGGCGGGCGGACGTCGTGGCGGGTGGGCGAGCGGGTGCGCGTCTACCGCACCCAGGGCGGCGGGTCGGCCGTCGTCCCCTCCGCGGACGGCGACGCGGCCGCCCGCGCCGCCGACCCGCGCGACTACGACGTCGGCCACTACGCCCGCGTCCTCCGCGACAGCTTCGCCGTGCGGCTGGCGCGCGCCCTCGCCCCGTCCGACTTCGCCGCCGTCTTCGCGGACCCCGACCAGCTCTCCCTCTTCGCGCCGCCCACCTCGGCGATGCGGCCGGTGCTGGTGGCGCGGCCGGGGCCGCTCGGGGGGTAAGGAGCGCTTCCGCGGGGCTCGGGACGGCGGCTTCCTGGCCGTCGATCCAACCCTGTCGTTCCACCGCTGGCGGAATGAGGACGGGAAAAACGAGATCGGGGGAGGGGCCGTCCGGCTCCTCCCCCGATCCGCGGGGCGTTGCGTGTCGCGCGCTCCGTCATCGGACGCGCGGATCCCCAGCGAAGCCGTCGCCCCCGGCTTCCGCGTCGGCCGCGACGCGGAGCGGGGAGGCGCCGTGCTCGGGGTGGGGGTCGCGCTCCCACGCGCGCTGCCGCCGGACGAGCGCCGCCCGCAGCGCGGCGGGGTCGGCGATCCCCTCCCGGACCGCCTCGTCGCGCCAGAGGAGCCACCGCCGCCCCAGCTCGTGGGCGAGCGCGGCCACCCGGGGAGAGGCGGGCGGGGCCTCGCCCGTGTGCTCGCCGGGGAAGCCGGGGGCGGGGAGCATCACCCGGTCGTCGAGGTCCGCGAAGAGCTCGGCGCGCCACTCCCGCGCCTCTTCGAGGTCACGCCCGAGCGGCGCCGTCTCCATCCGGTCGCGGAAGGCGGGGCGCTCGCGGAGGACGGCGGGGGCCCAGGGATACGCGATCCCCTCGTGCTCGGCCAGGTACCGGAAATAGCGGCCCAGCGACCCGGGGACCGACCGGGCGCGGAGCTCGTCGGCGCGGGTGGTGCGGGGATACCGGTCGAAGAGGAAGACGCGCAGGTCGCGCTCGGTGGCCGCCTCGGAGGGGACGCGCGCCACCCGCGCCAGGAACCGGGCCCACGCCTC
>DATACF010000215.1:0-12937 GCA_036259235.1 Longimicrobium sp.
AGAGTCAGCAGAGAACTGCAGGGGTTCTCTGCTGACTCTGCTCCTCTGCGTGAGACCCTGCTGTTGGCGGAGCCTGGGATCAGTACGGGACCGGGCTCATCTCGCGCAGGCGGTCCCAGCGGTGCTCCGCGTGGATGGTGCGGATCGTCCCCGTGCGCCCCCGCATCACCAGCGACGAGGTGACGGCGCCGTGGCGGGTGTAGCGGACGCCGGGGAGGAGGACGCCGTCGGTGACGCCGGTGGCGGCGAAGAAGACGTCGTCGCCCGCCACCAGGTCGCGCTCGGTGAGGACGCGCGCGGTGTCGATCCCCGCCTCGCGCACGGCCGCCGCCTCTGCGGGCTTCTGCGGCGCCAGGCGCCCGAGCATGGCGCCGCCCAGCGCGCGGACCGCGCAGGCGGCGATCACCCCCTCGGGCGTGCCGCCGACGCCCAGGAGGAGGTCGACGCCGCTCCCCTCGCGCGCGGCCATCAGCGCCCCCGCCACGTCGCCGTCGGTGCGGAGGAGGACGCGGGCGCCCGTTTCGCGAATTCTCGCGATGAGCCCCTGGTGGCGCGGCTTGTCGAGGACGAAGACGGCCAGGTCGGCCACCGCCTTCCCCTTCGCCCCGGCCACCGCGCGCAGCACCTCCGCCGTCGGCGCGTCGAGGAGCCCCGGGTGGACGGCCCCGGCGGCGTCGCGGCCCACGACGAGCTTGTCCATGTAGAACGCCGGCCCCGGCGACCACATCGCCCCCCGCGGCGCCACGCCGACCACGGAGAGGGCGTCGGGCGCGCCGCGGGCGAGGAGCGAGGTGCCCTCGACCGGGTCCACCGCCACGTCCACCTTCGGCCCGCGCCCGCTGCCGACGCGCTCGCCGTCGTAGAGCATCGGCGCCTCGTCCTTGGCGCCCTCGCCGATCACCACCACGCCGTCCATCTCGGCGGTGGCCAGCACGAGCCGCATCGCCTCCACCGCCGCGCCGTCGCCCGCCTCCTTCTCTCCCCGCCCCACCCACCGCGCCGCCGCCAGCGCCGCCGCCTCCGTGACGCGCACCAGCTCCAGCGCCAGGTTCGGCCCGGGCGCCTCCGTCATCGTCCCCTCCCTGTCGATGTTCGAACGTCGGGGAGGTATGTTCGCGCCCCCGTCCCCTCCGCACCAGATGCGTTTGCGCGCGCCGCCGATCCGTCCGAGATTGCCCCGAATCCCCATCGCCTGAACCATGACCGGACGCGCCCCATGCCCCGCTTCCCGCTCCGCCGCCTCGCCCTCCCGCTCGCGGTCGGCTCCGCGCTGGCCGCGCACCCCGCGCACGCCCAGGAGCGCCTCTCCGCGCAGGAGCGGCGGATCGTGGCGTACGTCGACGCGCACGCGGACGAGGCGACGGCGCTCCTGGAGCGGATCGTGAACATCAACAGCGGGACGATGAACCCCGCGGGGGTGCGGCGCGTGGGCGGCGTCCTCCGGGCGCAGCTCGACTCCATCGGCTTCGAGACGCGGTGGATCGAGCTCCCCGACTCGCTCCGCCGCGCCGGCCACCTCTTCGCCGAGCGCGACGGGACGAAGGGGAAGCGCGTCCTCCTGATCGGCCACCTCGACACCGTGTTCGAGGAGGACTCCCCCTTCCAGCGCTTCGTGCGCACGGGGACGACCGCCAACGGCCCGGGCGCCAACGACATGAAAGGTGGCGACGTCATCATCGTCCACGCGCTCCGGGCGCTGGAGGCCGCCGGGGCGCTGCGCGACCGCAGGGTGATCGTGGCCTTCACGGGCGACGAGGAGAACGCCGGCCGCCCCCTGAGCGTCTCGCGCCGCGACCTCATCGAGGCGGGGAAGCGGAGCGACGCCGCGCTGGAGTTCGAGTCGGCGTCGCGCGAGGCGGGGGGGCGCGAGTACGCGGTGACGGCGCGGCGGAGCTCCACCGGGTGGACGCTGCGGGTGCGGGCGCGCCCCGGCCACTCGTCGGGGATCTTCCAGGAGGGCTCGGGGAGCGGCGCCATCTTCGAGGCGGCGCGGATCCTGAACGCCTTCCACGAAGAGCTGCGGGGCGAGGAGTACCTGACCTTCAACCCCGGCGTCATCGTCGGCGGCACCCAGGTGGCGTACGACCCCGCCGAGAGCCGGGGGACGGCGATGGGGAAGAGCAACGTCATCGCCGAGACGGCCGTCGTCACCGGCGACATCCGCACCCTCACCGACGCGCAGCTCGAGCGCACCCGCGAGCGGATGCGGCAGATCGTGGCCCGCTCCCTCCCCGGGGCGCGCGCCGAGATCACCTTCGGCGAGGGGTACCCGTCGATGCCGCCCACGCCCGGGAACCAGGCGCTCCTGGAGACGCTGAACGGGGTCAACCGCGCGCTGGGGCTGACGGAGATGGAGGCCTTCGACCCCGGCCGACGGGGCGCCGCCGACGTGTCGTTCGTGGCGCCGCACGTGGCCTCCCTGGGCGGGCTGGGGGCCCACGGCGCCGGCGCGCACACCGACCGCGAGACGGTCGACCTGGCCACCCTCCCGGACCAGATCAAGCGCGCCGCGCTCCTGATCTACCGGCTCACCCGCTGAAGCGGAGCACGGACGATGGGCCTCTTCTCGCGCCCCCTGGTGGCCGCCGTCGCCGTCGAGCCCGGCGAGGGCGGGCTCCACCGCGTCGTCCTCACCCACCCGCGCGGCGGCCGGGCGCGCGTCTACCTCCACGGCGCCCACCTGGCCGAGTGGCGGGACGGCGACGGCGACGACGTCCTCTTCGTGAGCGCGGCGTCGAAGTTCGACGTCCGCTCCGCCATCCGCGGCGGCGTCCCCGTCGTCTTCCCCCAGTTCGCCGACCAGGGCCCGCTTCCCAAGCACGGCTTCGCGCGCACCGCCTCGTGGACGCTGGCCGCCCACGGCGCCACCCCCGACGAGGCCCGCGTCTCGCTGCGCCTCTCCGACACCGACGCCACGCGCGCCCTCTGGCCCCACGCCTTCACCGCCCACCTCACCGTCACCCTCGGCGACACGCTCGCCGTCGAGCTGACGGTGGAGAACGCGGGCGAGGCGCCGTTCGACTTCACCTGCGCCCTCCACACCTACTTCCGCGTCGACGACGTCCGCCGCGCCTCGGTCGCCGGCCTGCGCGGCGTGCGCTACCGCGACAAGGTGACGGGGGGCGAGGTGGTCGAGGCGGCGGAAGCGGTGGAGATCGCGGGCGAGGTGGACCGGGTCTACATGGGCGCCCCCGACGCCCTCCGCATCCTCGACCCGGCCGGCGGGCGGACCGTCGTCCTCCGCAGGGAAGGCTTCGCCGACGCGGTGGTGTGGAACCCCGGCCCCGACCTCGCCCGCGAGCTCCCCGACCTGGGCGACGACGAGTACCTCCGCATGCTCTGCGTCGAGGCCGCGAACGCCGCCTCCCCCGTCCGCCTCGCCCCCGAAGAGCGCTGGGTCGGCCGCCAGACGATCGAGGTCGCGCGGTCGTGAATGGCTGAAAATCGACCACCGGGTGGTTGAAAATCAACACGCGGTGGTGGATTCGCGAGAATCCATTCTCATTCCGCCCCGCGCGCCGGGTCATCCTGAGGGCCGGCCACACCTGATCATGGTCTCCGCTGAAAGTCGCAGGGCCGTAAGGATCCAGCCGCGGCATGCGCGTGGCCGGTCGCGGAAGCCCGCACGGTCTCCGCGTCCGCACGAGATCCTGTCGATGCCCGGGTTTTCCTGCCCGGCGAGCGACGGGCGACGACGTGGCCGCGGCTTTCGCGCGCGCTGCCGCGACGGACCTCCCCCCAGGGCGAGTAGATCCCTTCGGCCCTGCCGTCGTCCGTGCGAGGCGGGTCCTCCGTGGCCGGGCCTCGGGATGACAACCTGGCATTCGCCCCAGCCCGACCTGCCCCGCCGCCCGGGTACACTGCTTGCGCCTCCCCCCCGCCCTCACTTTCGCACTGACGCACTCACGCACTCACGCACTCACGCACCGGGTTCCATGGACGAGATGACGACGCGGGAGCAGGCCGACCAGGTGCTGGACGGAGGGGCGGCGCTCCTGTTCAAGCACAACACCACCTGCCCGATCAGCGCCAACGCGCACCGCGAGATGGACGCCTTCCTGGCCGAGGGCGCGGGGATGCCCGTCTACCGGGTGGACATCCACGCGGCCAGGGACGTCTCGGGGTACATCGCCGAGCGCACCGGCGTCGAGCACCAGTCGCCGCAGGTGATCGTGGTGCGCGGCGGGAAGGCGGCGTGGAGCGCGGCGCTCTTCGACATCACCGCCGACGCCCTCCGCGAGCACGTGGGAAGCGCGGGCGCCACGGGGTGAGCCGGGGGGCGCTCCCTTGATCGAGGCGGGGGCGAGGGCTTAGTTTTCCACGTCCGGCGGATGTGTTTGCCGGAACAGATGTTACCCCCTCGCGCCGCCCGCGCCGATCCGTGCGCGCGCGCCCCGCCGGAGCCGCCATGACCGACTTCTTCGCCGCGCTTCGCCGCCGCGACTTCAGCCGCCTCGACGCGCAGGGGCACGTCTACCTCGACTACACCGGGGCCGGCCTCTACGCCGAGAGCCAGGTGCGCGCCCACGCCGACTTCCTCTGCGGGAGCGTCCTGGGGAACCCGCACTCGCGCAACCCCACCTCGCTGGCCGCCACGCGGGAGGTGGAGGAGGCGCGCGAGAAGGTGCTCCGCTTCTTCAACGCCGACCCGGCGCTGTACGAGGTCGTCTTCACGCTCAACGCCAGCGGCGCGCTGAAGCTGGTGGCCGAGGCGTACCCGTGGGAGCCGGGGGTGCGCTTCGTGATGACGGCCGACAACCACAACTCGGTCAACGGGATGCGCGAGTACGCCACCGCCCACGGGGCCGGGGTGTCGTACGTCCCGCTGGATTCGGAGCTGCGCGTCGCCTCGCTGGAGGAGCACCTGGCGTGCGACGCGTGTACGTGGCCGCACCTCTTCGCCTTCCCCGCGCAGTCCAACTTCTCGGGGGTCAAGCACCCGCTGGAGTGGATCGAGACGGCGCGCGAGCACGGCTACCACACCCTCCTCGACGCGGCGGCCTTCGTCCCCACCTCCCGCCTCGACCTCTCGGAGCACGCGCCGGACTTCGTCTGCCTGAGCTTCTACAAGATGTTCGGCTTCCCCACCGGCGTGGGCGTGCTCCTGGCGCGGAAGAACGTCCTGGGCGAGCTGCACCGGCCGTGGTTCGCGGGGGGGACGGTGCGCTTCGTGTCGGCGCAGAACCAGGTGGCGCTCCCGCACGTCACCGGGCGGGCGTTCGAGGACGGGACGCTGAACTACCTGGGGATCGCGGCCGCCGGGGCGGGGCTCGACTTCATGGGCGAGATCGGGATCGAGCGGATCAACGCGCACGTGATGGGGCTCACCGGCGTCCTCCTGGAGCGGCTGAAGGGGCTCCGCCACGGCGACGGGACGCCGATGGCGCGGATCTACGGCCCCGAGACCCTGGAGCGGCGCGGCGGGACCGTCGCCTTCAACCTCCTGAACGCCGAGGGCGAGCTGGTGGACTTCCGCGCGGTCGAGGAGCGGGCGAACGCGGCCAACCTGTCGCTCCGCACCGGCTTCTTCTGCAACCCCGGCGCGGCCGAGTTCGCCTTCGAGTACGCGTGCGACGACGCCTTCCGCTGCATCAAGACGCTCACCCCCGAGACCTTCACCCTGCAGCAGTTCGCCGACTGCATGAGCGACCAGGCGGTCGGCGCGGTGCGCGTCTCGCTGGGAATCGCCAGCAACGAGGCCGACGTGGAGCGGCTGATGGAGGTCCTCGCCACCTTCCGCGACACCACGGGCCACGCCGCCCCCACCGCCGCCGCGGCCGCGCTGACGACCATCGACTGACGTCTTCGATGATCCGAAAACACCGAAGCCCTTCTTCCCGTCGCGGGAGGAGGGGCTTCGTCGCGAACCAGGCTCCGCTATGTGTCTCACAGGGGGCACAGAGGACACAGGGGGAGCTTCGGAGGCGCGGCGGGCCCCCTCTGTGTCCCCTGTGCCCCCTGTGAGAGGCCAAAGCCGTAAAAGCAGGTCTCACGCAGAGCAGCAGAGGGAGCAGAGAACTACAAGCAGTTCCCCTGCTGACTCTGCTCCTCTGCGTGAGATTTTAGCCGTTGCCGTTTCAGGACGAGCGCTCGATGGGGACGGGGACGCGCGGGACGGGGTCGCCGACGGTGACGACGCGGCGGGGCGGGGGGAGGGTGCGATCTTCCTGGAGGGCGCGCTCCAGCCGGCGGGCCCGGCGCCGCATGGAGGCGCGGGCGAGCCAGGCGGTGGGCGGGGCCACGCGCACCACCGCGCGCAAGGCCCCGCGCCAGGTGAGGCGGTAGGCGCCGCCCTCGAGGGTGTGCATCCCCACCTCGCACTGGCGCTGCCAGGTGCGCGTCTCGTCCTCGGCCAGCCACTCGGCCTCGCGCCCGGGGGCGGGGACGAGGACGGCGGCGCCCCGGTCGGCGGCCTTCAGCGCCACGTGGCGGCGGTGCGCCTCGTACAGCGCGCGGACGTCGCGCAGCCGCGGGAGGCGGGCGATGTGCGAGGCGGGGTGCGCGGCGAAGATCCCCTGGTGGGGGAGGTTGGTGGTGATCACCTGCTCGCCCGTGGCCAGCTCGGTCTGGAGGTCGACCCAGGTCAGCGGCGCCGCCGCCAGGTGCAGCACCGCCGCCGTGTCGCCGCTCCCCCGGTGCACGAAGAAGGCGATGTGCGACCCCGCGATGGCGCCGCTCCGGAGCCACCCCGCCGCCTCGAACCCCAGGCGGGCCAGCGCGTCGGCGTGCGGCTTCATCTCCGCGGCCACGGCGGGGGGGACGTCGGCGGGGTCGGTGAAGAGGTACACCGCCTGGTGCGGGTGCGTCACCCGCGCGTGCACGGCCCAGGTGCCGAGCCCGTAGACGAGGACGGCGTACCCGGCGGCCAGCGTGCCCAGGGCGAAGAGGGCGTAAGGGAAGAACGGGGCGAGGCTCTGCATGGGGGGGCGAAGGCGGCGGGGGGCGGCGGGGTTCAGGCGGCGTCCGGCGGATAGCGCCGCCGCGCGTGGCGGCGGAGCGCCGAGGCGCCGAGGACGAGGGCGCCCACGACGACGACCGCGCCGCAGACGGAGGTGGGGAAGAGGAGGAGCCCCAGCGCGGCGCCACCTTCGACCGGGGCGTACAGGCTCTCGGCGTAGGCGGACAGCGCCGTCGCCCACACCGCCGCGAACCCCACCGCCAGCGCCACGCGCCGAATGGCGCCCTCCCCCGCCACCCGGGCCACGATCCACATCAGCGCGAACGGCACCAGCGCCCACCCGGCCAGCGGGAGCGCGTCGCGCACGCGGACGTGCCCCGCGGCGGGGCTGGCGAGGACCACGGCGGCGGTGGCGAGCGCGCCGAGGGCGATGGAGCCGCGGAGGAGGCGGCCGGCGGTTTCGGAGGTCATTTTCGTCCCGGCGGATGAATGGGGGATCGATGAGATCGGGCGCGGGGTCAGCGGACGACGACCCGCCGCTCGACGGTGACCGCCGCGGCCCCCGGCTCGCGGAGGCCGTGGACGCGCACCAGGGCGGGGCCGGGGGAGGGGAAGCGGAGGGCGGCGCGGTGGGCGAAGCGGTTCAGCTCGTCGGTGCACTCGGCGCCGCCCGGCGCCCGCGCCTGGTCGTGGTCGTACGGCGTCACCTCGGCGGTCCGGCCCCGGACGCGGACCTCGGTGCCGGCGGCGCTCACGCACCCGTTCCCGTAGGTGGTGACGACGACGGCGAACGCCTCCCCCGCCCGCACCGTGTCGGGGAGCTCGACGCGGGCCGCCTCGCCGTAATACTCCACGACGCCCGGGAGGCGCGGAGCGCGGTGTTCCGCTTCGCCGCCGGAAGGGCAGGCGGCCAGCGCCATCGCCAGTGCCGCCGGAGCGGCGAGCGAGACCGGGGAGCGTCGGAGCGTGGCCAGGGTCATGGGGAGGGACGAAGGGGCAAGGGAGCCTGTCCACGGAGCGTGCGTCACATCCGGTCCCAGTCCCAGATCGCGTAGCGGGCGGCCTGCTCGACGGGGTGGCCGCACTCCTTGAGGGTGAGGAGGATGCTCCCGCGGTGGTGCGCCTCGTGGGCGACGTAGTACGAGAGGGTCGAGATCACCCCCTTCTTCAGCCCCTTCCGCTTCGGCGCGCCCGCCAGGAGCTCCGCGAAGTAGCGCTCCATCCGCTCCCCCGAGGCGGCGAGCGCCTCCCGCAGCCGCTCGCGCCCGGGCGAGTCGCGGGTCTCGAAGGAGACGAGGTCCTCGGCGAGGTCCTTCGCGCGGTTGCGGAGGTGCTCGACGCGGACGTTGTGGAGGTGGGCGAGCTGCCGCGCCACGTCTCTCCCGCCGCGCTTCGAGAGCGTGCACCGCAGCCCCGCGTCGGAGACGTGGTCGAGGAGGAAGAGGGTGATGCGGTGGCTGGTGCGCCACGCCTCCAGGAGGTCGTCGAGGAGGGCGGGGGCGTCGCTCACGGGGCGGTCTCGTCCGTGGGAAGGGGAGCGTCGCGACGGGGGCTCAGCCGGCCACGAGCGCCTGGAGCTTCTTCGGCGCCACCATGCAGTACGACTGGACGACCTGCGCCTCCACCTCCGCGTCGTCGGCGTGGTCGAGGTCGATCCCGATCCACCCCTTCACGCCCACGTACGGCGGGACGAAGAACTTCTCGGGCGCCGAGCGGACCAGCATCTCCTGCACCCCCAGCGGCGCGTTGCACCACACCGCGATGTGCCCGTCCCTGTGGTGGTTGTTCGCGAACATCGCGAAGATCTTCTTCTTCACGCGCCAGGTGGGCTCGCCCCACGCCTCCTGCTCGGTGGCCTCGGGGAGGGCCAGGCAGATCCGCCGCACGCGCTCCAGGTGCTCCGCGCTCATCGGGGTCGTTCCTCGGACGGGATTCGGGGTCGCATCGGAAGAAAAGCGGGCACGGAAGGTGCCCCGGCGTCCGGCGTTCGCTCCCCCCGGCCCGCGCGAGGAGAACGCATGGCGGTGAGAATCCGGACGGTCGGCTGTCTGACGAGCATCGTCCTCTCGGTCGTGCTCACCATCGTGCTCAACGTTCTCCTCCGCGCCTGCGCCACCACGGGCGCCGGATCGGGCGGCACGGGCTGGTAGCGGTCAGCCCGCGCCCAGCGCCTCGGCGGGCTCGCCGGTCTCGACGGGGAGGTCGGCCGCCTTCCAGGCCGCGAAGCCGCCGGTCAGGTTGGAGACGTCGGTGTAGCCGTGCGCCTTGAGGACGCTGGCGGCCATGGCCGAGCGGACGCCCCCCTGGCACTGCACCACCACCGGCCGGTCGCGGGGGACCTCGGCCAGCCGGCTCGCGAGGGCGCCGAGGGGGATGTTGGGGACGCCGGGGAGGTGCCCCGCCTCCCACTCGGCGTGCCCGCGGACGTCGATGACCGCCACGTCCGCGAAGTCGCGCCGCCACTGCAGCTCCGCCGTGCTCAGCTGCGGCGTCTCGCCCAGCCGCCCGCCCGCCGCCGCCCACGCCTTCGTCGCGCCCGCCTCCCACCACCCCGCCACCCGCTCCAGCCCGATCAGCCCCAGGTCGCGCACCGCCTCGGCGATCCGCCCCGGCTCGGCGATCAGGTAGAACGGCTGGTCGAAGGGGATCAGCGACCCCGCCCAGGTGGGGAAGGACCGGTTGAGCGGGACGTTGATCGTCCCCGGCACGTACCCCGCCGCGTAGACGTCGGCCCCGCGGGTGTCGACGACGAGGGCGCCGGCGGCGAGGACCTCGGCGAGGCGCGCGGCGTCGAGCTTCTCCGGCACCTCCCCGGGCGTCCACGGCGCGGGGCCGCCGCGGTTGATCCGCTTCATGTGGGCGAAGTAGGCCGGCGGCTCGGGCTGGTGGCGGAGGACCTCGGCGGCGAAGGCGTCCTCGTCGCTGGTCCGCAGCGCCCAGTTGAAGAGCTTCTCGTACCCCAGCGTGGTGTGGGGCATGGCGCCCAGCCCCTTGCCGCACGCGCTCCCGGCGCCGTGGCCGGGCCAGAGCTGGAGCCAGTCGGGCTGCGCCTTGAAGCGCTGGAGGGCGCGGAAGAGGGTGCGCGCCCCCGCCTCCATCGTCCCCGCCACCCCCGCCGCCTTCTCCAGGAGGTCCGGCCTCCCGACATCGCCCACGAAGACGAAGTCGCCGGTGAGCGCCCCCACGGGGAGGTCGGCGGCCGCGGTGTCGGTCACCAGGAAGGAGAGGTGCTCCGGCGTGTGCCCCGGCGTGTGGAGGACGTCGAAGCGCACCTTGCCGACGAAGAACGAGTCTCCGTCGCGCACGAGCGTGGCCCCGTCCTCCGGCGCGAACGCGTACTGCCAGTCCTCTCCCCCCTCGGCCGAGAGGAGGAGGGTGGCCCCGGCCGCCTTCGCCAGCGCGCGGCTCCCCGAGACGAAGTCGGCGTGGATGTGCGTCTCGGTGACGTGCGAGATCCGCAGCCCCTCGGCCTTCGCCGCCTCGAGGTAGAACGCCGTGTCGCGGGTGGGGTCGACGATCAGCGCCTGCTTCACGGCCTCGCAGCCGATCATCCAGCTCGCCTGCGCGAGCTTGTCGTCGTAGAAGCGCTTGAGGATCATCGGCGGGTGCGGTGGAGCGGGAACGGCGGAAGAACCCGGCGGGAGGCGCCGGACGGACGGGGCGAAGATAAGGCGTGGGAGGGCGGAGGCAAGCGTGGCGACGGCGGCGGCGGGGGCCCTCACCCGGCTCGCCTCAGGCTCGCCCGTTCCGGGAGAGGGGGACGTTTGGCCCGGCGCGTCGGGGCGGGCGATCGTGCGAAGGCGAGCTCCGTGGGCGCGATAAATCGCGCGAATACAATGGGTTGCGAGCGATGGGACCCGCGGGCGCGCGCGAAGGTCTCCCCTCACCACGCACGCCCACTGCGTGCGGGGGGAGGGGGCGCCGGGGCGGCGGCATGCGACGAAAGGCCGCCCCTCACACCCCCGCCGGCACCCCCCGTCTCCGCTTCCGCCCCCGCCGCGCCCGCTTCAGCTCCGCCCGCGCCTCCGCCGTGCTGGCGGCGATCTCCTCCCGCCCCGCCTCGCCGATCTCCTCGCGGGCGAAGCGGGCGCGGACGTACAGGTCCACCGTCCGCGCGGCGGCGGAGGCCCCGGGGGCGCCGCCCCGCGCCAGCGTCTCGGCGAAGTCGAGCGGCCCGGTGCCGTCCCGCGGCGCGTACCCGGCCTTCGCGTACGCTCGCCGGAGCGCGAGGTAGGCGCGCGCCTCGGGCGAGACCTTCGCCCGTCGCCGCCCGCGGAAGGCCCAGACGCCGCCCGCGAGGAGGACGGCGCCGATGACCCAGGGCGCCGCGCCGCCGAACCCGCCGCCCCCGCCCCCCGTCCCGCGGACGCTCGACCCTCCGCGGGAATCGCGCGAGAAGAGGTCGCCCACGCCGCGGAAGAGGGCGATCTGCTTGTCGAGGTTGTAGTCGACCACCCACTTGTGCCAGCGGTACTCCACCCCGTCGATCCAGAGGCGCGCCGGCCACGTCCACCCCGTCTCCCCCCCGTCGACGAGGGAGGTGCGCCCCGGCGGGGTGGGGTCGAAGGTCATCCAGCCGTAGTGGGGGAACCACACCTCGACCCACGAGTGCGCGTCGTTCCCCGTCACCGCCAGGTAGCCGCCGTTCTCGTTCCACTCGCCGCCCAGGAAGCCGGTGACGTTCCGCGCCGGGATCCCCCTGGCGCGGAGGAGCACCGCCATCGCCGTCGAGAAGTACTCGCAGTGCCCCTCGCGCCGCCGGAAGAGGAATCCCTCGACGGTGGCGTCGCGGGCGGTGGCGGGGAGGTCGAGGGTGTAGCGGAGCTCGGTCTGGAGATACCGCTCGATCGCGCGCGCCTGGTCGATCCGGCTCTCGCGCCCTGCGGTGAGCGAGTCGGCCAGCGCCCGCACCCGCGGCGAGAGCGGGGGGAGCTGGCGGTAGCGGCGCACGGGGAGGAAGTCCGGCGTCCCCTCGGCCGCGCGGAGGTCGGCGTCGGAGGGGCGCGCGTCGGCCCAGGTGACGGTGTAGACCGGGTTGTCGGAGTTGAAGTAGACCAGGTCGCCCGCCGCGTCGCGGTAGGTGCGGATGGCCGAGCGCGGGGTGACGTTCACCACCGGGTGCGGCCCGAAGAGGACCGGCGCCCCCGGCGGCCCCCCGAAGATCCGCGCCTGCCGGAAGGGCCCGCCCCACCGCACCGCGTACGTCGGCGCGCCGTGGTCGCCCAGCGCCGCGCGGCGGGTGAACGACCAGCGCGTCCCGTCGAAGTGGTCGAAGGCCCGCCCGCGCCAGTGGATGGCCTCCATCCGCGGCGGCGGGCCGTCCGGGAACTCGACGCGGAACATGACGTCCGGGGAGGGCGAGATCCGCCCGCCGTGCTGGCCCAGCGTCACCTCGTCGCTGAACCCCGCCATCGGCGGCGCGCCGCCCGGGCGCCCCTGCACGTTCCACTGCCGCGGGAGACGGGGGAAGAGGACGAAGAGGAGCGCGCTCATCAGGAGCGTCACCCCCGAGAGGGCGGCCGTCGTCCAGAGGAAGCGCCGGCCGATGGGGACGTCGGCCACGCGGAAGGCCTCGGCCTGGCGCCGGAGCCACCCCACCATCATCGCCAGCGTGGTGAAGGCCACGTACGCCACGAACGCCGCCGCGAACGCCAGCCCCGGGTAGAACGCCGTGGAGGCGATGAGGAGCGAGAAGGCGAGCGAGTAGAGGCGGAGGTCGTTCTTCGCGTCGGCCGAGCGCAGGCTTTCGGCGACGAGGAGGAAGAGGAGCATGCCGAGGACGGCCGGCATGAAGTCCCTCCCCTGCACGAACGCCACGTGCACGGTCCACGCGCAGAGCGCCAGGACGCCCACGCGCGTCGCCTGCTCGATCCGGGCGCTCGTCGCGGGCGACGGGAGCCAGAAGAGGGGGACGGCGAGCGCCGCGAAGGCGAGCCCCGTGGGCGCGTCGAGCCCCGCCCCGGCCGCGAAGGCCGTGAGCGCCGAGAGCGCCATCCCCGCCGAGAGGCGGCGGTGGAGGAGGGCGAGCCTCACGCGGCC
>DATACF010000216.1:0-6006 GCA_036259235.1 Longimicrobium sp.
CGGGGGTTTCGCGTTTCCGTCATCCGCGCCCCGGCGGTTGACGCGGGCGCCTCCGACCGGCATTCTCGCGGGCCTCGGGATCGGCACCCGTCCTCATCCTCAGAAGACGAGATCGGACACCGGATGGAGAAGCTCTGGAGCCTGGAGGGGCGCGCGGCGCTGGTGACCGGCGGCACCAGCGGGATCGGCCTGGCGGTCGCCGAGCAGCTGCTGGAGCGCGGCGCCGAGGTGTGTGTCGCGGCGCGGACGGCGGAGCGCGTGGAGGCGTGGGTCGAGGCGAAGCGCCGCGACGGCCTCCCCGCGCACGGCGTCGCCGCGGACGTGGCGGAGGAGGAGGGCCGGCGCGCGGTGGTCGACTACGTCCGCGCCGCCTGGGGCCGGCTGGACGCGCTGGTCAACAACGTCGGCACCAACCTCCGCAAGCGCGCCGTCGACTACACCGACGACGAGTACGCGCGGCTGATGGCCACCAACCTGACCTCCGCCTTCGCCCTCACCCGGGGCGCGCACCCGCTGCTGCGGGCGTCGGGCGCGGCCAGCGTCGTCAACGTCGTCTCCGTGGCCGGGCTCACGCACGTGGGCACCGGCGCGCCGTACGCCATGAGCAAGGCCGCCCTCGTCCAGCTCACCCGCAACCTCGCCGTCGAATGGGCGGCCGACGGCGTCCGCGTCAACGCCGTCGCCCCCTGGTACATCGCCACCCCCCTCGCCGAGCAGGTCCTCCGCGACCCGGACTATCTCGCCAAGGTCGTCGAGCGCACCCCCATGCGCCGCGTCGGCACCCCGGACGAGGCCGCCGCCGCCGTCACCTTCCTCTGCATGCCCGCCGCCTCCTACGTCACCGGCCAGTGCCTCGCCGTCGACGGCGGCTTCACGGTGTACGGGTTCCAGCCCTGAACGGCGATCTCACGCAGGAGAGCAGAGAAAGCAGGGGAACCCCTCCGCTTCCTCTGCTTCCCTGCGCGAGCCCGTTGTTTGCCGTTCGCATTGACACCGCCGGGAGCGAACGATATTCTCGTTTCGAGAACGGCAGGGGGAAGCGCAACGGCGGGAGGGAGGGGGAGTGGAGATCCGGCTGCACGACGCGGTGGGGGAGGACGAGGACGTCCCCGAGTGGGCGCTGCACTACAACGCCAAGGAGTACCCGCGCCACGCCGTCACCGGCGACGCGGTGGCCCTGGCGCTGGACGAGGGCGGCGCCGCGCCGGGGCTCGACGCCCTCGTCGTGACGCGGGCCAAGGACCCGTTCGCGGGGCTCGACGCGTGGCCAGGGGGCTTCCTCGACTGGGTGGAGGACGACGACACCCACCAGGCCGCCGTCCGCGAGCTCCGCGAGGAGACGGGGATGGCCCCGCCCGAGTACGTCGAGCCGCTGGGGAGCTACAGTCGCAACGGCCGCGACCCCCGCCAGTTCGCGGGCTACCGGACCAAGGGGGGCGAGTGGGTGGCGCGCGGGACGCGGGTGACGAGCAACGCGTACCTGATGCTCATGCGCAAGGACGCCGGCCGCGCCCCCGCGGCGGCCGACGACGCCTCCGGGGCGCGCTGGGCCAGCGTCTACGCCTACCTCCCCTGGGAAGACCTCCGCGCCGCCGCCGGGCGCGACGCCGCCCGCGCCGCGCTCGACGCCCTCCGCGCCTGGGCCGACGCGTCGGAGGACGCGGGCGACCGGCGCGAGCGGATCGACTACGCCTGGGGGTTCGGGCTCAAGGAGTGGAACGAGGAGCGCGTCCCCGAGCGCTGGGCGCTCCTGGTGGAGGCCGCCCTCGTCCCCGAGGGGCGGCGCGACCGGTGGGGGCGGAGCGGCGGGGGCGACGACCGCCACGGGCGCGAGATGGCCTTCGACCACCGGCAGGTCCTGGCCGACGCGCTGGGGCGGCTGCGGGGGAAGATCAAGTACCTCCCCGCCGCCCTGGTGGCCCTGGCCGGCGACGAGCTGACCCTCGACGAGCTCCAGGCGGCGTGCGAGGCCATCGCCGGGCGCCCCCTCCACCGCGCCAACTTCCGCCGCACGGTGGCGCCCCCCGCCGGGGAGGGGCGCCAGCCGCGCACCCCGCGGATCGTCGCCGGCACCGGGCGCCGGAAGCGGCGGGGGGCGGGGGAGCCGGGCGTGGCCCCCGAGCTCTTCCGCTTCCGCCCCGACGCCGTCCGCGCCCGCCTCGACACCTCGCTCCGCCTCCCGTGGCTCCCGGTCCCCTCCGCGTGAGCCCCGCCGTTCGCGCCCGCCGCCAGGCCGCGCCGGGCCCCGATTCGTCCGCCCTTCATCATTCTCGTTTCGAGAACCCCATTGCGATGACGACCGACGACGCTCTCGACCTCCGCGCCCGCGCCGACCGGCTCCACGAGGCGCTCCGCCGCCACCCGGCCGACCTCTTCCAGTTCGACCCGCGGATGTGCGAGGGGTGGCTCTCGGACCGCTACTTCGTCCGCACCGCCGAGACGCTCCGCCACGCGGGGCGCGACCCCGTGGTCACCATGCAGGTCTTCGCCAAGAAGAGCGGCGTCCTGGCGGGGGTCTACGAGGCGCTCCGCCTCCTCCAGACGCAGCTGCGCCCCGGCTACGACGCGCGCGAGCTGGAGGTGGACACCCTCCTGGAGGGCGACGAGATCAACCGCGGGGGCGAGGACGACTGGGAGCCGGTGATGCACGTCACCGGGCGCTACGTGGGCTTCGCGCACCTGGAGACGCCGCTCCTGGGGGTGCTGGCGCGGCGGTCGCTGATCGCGTCGAACACCCGCGCGGTGGTGACGGCCGCGGGGGGGAAGCCGGTGATCTTCATGGCGCCGCGCCACGACGACTGGCGGGTGCAGACCCCGGACGGCTACGCCGCGCAGATCGGGGGCGCCCAGAGCGTCTCGAGCGACGCGGCGGGGGCGTGGTGGGGGGCCAGCGGGGTGGGGACGATGCCGCACGCCATGATCGCCGCCTTCGGGGGCGACACGGTGGAGGCCACCCTCGCCTTCACCCGCTACCTCCGCGCCCAGGAGCCCGACGTGGCGGTGATGAGCCTGGTCGACTACGACAACGACGCGGTGGGCACCAGCCTCGCCGTCGCCCGCGCCGTGCGCGACGCGTTCGGCGACGGGGTGCTGACCGGCGTGCGGGTCGACACCAGCGAGCGGCTGGTCGACGCCTCGCTGATCGGCGACCCCGAGTCGTGGGGGCGTGCGAAGCTGACCGGCGTCAACGCCTACCTCGTCCGCAAGATGCGCGCGGCGCTCGACGCCGAGGGGTTCACCTACGTGGGGATCGTGGTCAGCGGCGGCTTCACCCCCTCCAAGATCCGCCGCTTCGAGGCCGAGGGCGTCCCCGTCACCGCCTACGGCGTGGGCAGCAGCCTCCTGGGCCACAGCGACGGCACCGGCGGCCTCCTCACCGCCTTCGACTACACCGCCGACCTGGTGAAGCTCGACGGCGCCCCCGAGGGCAAGGTCGGCCGGTCCTTCCGCGCGAACCCGAGGATGGTGCGGGTGGACTGGGACCGGATCGGATAGAAAGGAAGTGTAACGCCACTCTTTTCATCCCACCTCCAGCACCGCCCCCTCCGCCGCGCCGCGCCCGCTGTTGACGATCCCGTCGCCCGTGCCGGCGGGGAGCATGCGGAGCCAGGCGCCGGCGTAGCGCCAGCCGGTGCAGAAGAGGCCCCAGATGACGGAGTGGGGGACGGGGGCGGCGCCGGCCCGCGGGGGGTAGAGGTAGGGCTTCGACGCGACGTACTCCTGCACGATCCACCCGCCGTGCGCCACCGCCTCGCGCACGGCCGTCTCCCACGCCGCGGGCTCGGTGTGGCGCCCCACGAACACGTCGGCGCCGCCGAAGCCCGCGCCGAGCTTGAGGACCATCTCTTCGCGCCGCTCCAGGAGGAAGGCGGGGAACTCGACCGTCTCGCCGCGATAGGTCGTCGTCCGCTCCGACACCAGGCGGGTCCAGGGGACGTGGGCGCGGATGAGGTCGCGGTCCTCGTCGGTCCAGTATTCCAGCCCCTCGTTCTCCGAGAGGAGGGCGAGGTTGCGCTTGTCGACCAGGAAGCGGGTGAGCCCGCCGTTGTAGACGCGCAGCTTCCCCGCGACCTGCGCGCGGAGCACCTGCGGCGGGGTGTCGAGCCCGTACTCGACGTAGACGTGCACGCGGCGGCCGCCGAAGTAGGGGACGTTGTCGCGCCAATCCAGCTCCGCCGCCGGGTCGGTGGAGACCCACAGCTGGCCGTTCACGCCGCCGCCCACCTGGTGGAGGAGGTCGGCATAGAGCTCGCGGGCGAAGCGCTCCGCCCACTCGCTGAGCCGCCGGGGGAAGGGGACGACGACGTTCACCTCGCCCCCGTCGGCCACGCCGGTGGCGACGGCGTCCTCGGCCACCTGGCGCACGGCGGCGCGGAGGGGGTCGCGCCAGCGCGGGGTGAACCCCTCGCGCGCGGCGAAGGCGGTCACCACCGGGTGGCGGAGGTAGGTCTCCTCCCAGAAGCGGTGCTGCCACCCGCCGATGTTCGCCGCCAGGTTGACCTCGCAGCACTTCAGCCCGCCGGGGGTGTCGATGAAGTCGCAGCGGGCGAAGGTGCTGTCGAGGGGGTTGGGGACCTCGAAGAGCATCTCCACGTACTCGGGGTGCTCGTAGCCGTAGAAGGCGGCGATGGCCTCCACGTCGCCGTCGAAGACCACGGCGGGGACGGCCTTGATGAGCCCGCAGACCCCCTCGGTGGCGCGCTTCAGCTCCGCCAGCTTCGCCGCGTCGACGAAGACGGGCCAGGTGAGCGGGGTGAAGTCGTAGGTGAAGGTCCACTTGGGGAGGACGTCCTCCATCCCCTCCAGCCGCCCCGCCTCGTCGGGGTGCTCCACGAGGTACTCGAGGAAGCGCTCGGCGGCGGGGGAGAGCCCCCGGTGGGCGGCCCGGGCGTCCGGGGGGATCTGCACGGCGGAAACGTTCACGGCGAGGCTCGTTCGGCGCTGGATCGGGGCACGGGCGGCGCGCGCGACGGGTCGCGGGCGTCGCGAAAGGTGGCGCGTTCAAGATTTCACCGCCTCCATACGGGGGCAAGGGAAACGCGTCGCGCTCCCCCGGCCGCGGTGCATTGTCCGCTTCGGCCATGGACGCTCACAGGGGGCACGGAGGACACGGAGGGAGCTCCGCGCGCGCCCCGATCCCCTCCGTGCCCCCTGTGTCCCCTGTGAGAGATCCGCGGTTTCCCTATTCCACATATTCCACATTGATACCCAGGGTCCACGCACATGACCTCCGCGCTCAAAGACCGGATCGAGGTGACGCAGGGCGACATCACGAAGCTGGCGGTGGACGGGATCGTCAACGCGGCGAACACCTCGCTCCTGGGGGGCGGCGGCGTCGACGGGGCCATCCACCGCGCGGCGGGGCCGGGGCTCCTGGCGGAGTGCCGGACGCTGAACGGGTGCCGCGTCGGCGAGGCGAAGGTGACGGGGGGGTACGACCTCCCCGCGAAGTGGGTGATCCATACCGTGGGGCCGGTATGGCAGGGGGGCCAGAGCGGGGAGGACGAGCTCCTGGCGAGCGCCTATCGCAGCTCCCTCAAGATCGCCGCCGGCAAGGAGATGGAGACGGTCGCCATCCCCGCCGTCAGCACGGGGGCGTACCGCTTTCCGCTCTCCCGCGCGGCGCGCATTGCGGTGCGTGAGACCCTCGCATTCCTGGCCCGCAGCGAGCATCCGCGCAGGGTGATCCTGGTGTGTTTCGGGGGCGATGCATACACGGAATACTTGACGGCGGTGCAAGAGGCGCTGTAAGTATTCTCCCCACCGGCAACATTGCAGTTCATTTCGCCTACCCAGAAACACCACACCGGGCCGCGGCCGGCGCGGGGACCTTCCCGCGCCCGGAGGCCGCCGAGCCGCCCATGAAACGGAGAGCCCATGGAAGAGCTGCGCGAGGTCAGAGAGATCCTGGACGAGATCAACGCCGCCATCTCCAGCTATGACCCCGTGCTGAAGGAGCGCGCGCGCGACCTCCTCCTCGAGCGCGCCTTCGGGGGCCGCGCCGGG
>DATACF010000217.1:0-2535 GCA_036259235.1 Longimicrobium sp.
CGGCCGCCGCCCCGGACGCCGCCGCCGGGGCGTGGCGGAGCACCCCCGCGCAGGGGGTCGAGGTCCGCGGGGGCGAGCCGCTGGTGGTGGAGACCGGCCCCCACGCCGTCCTCTGGCACCAGGGCGAGGCCGAGCTGGCGCCGCCGTACACCCTCCGCGCCACCCTCACCAAGCGGAGCGGGCGCCTCCACGAGGGGTTCGGGCTCGTCTTCGGCGCCAGTGGGCTCGACGGCCCCGAGGCCAACCAGGTCTACAGCTACTTCCTCGTCCGCGGCGACGGCTCCTTCCTGGTGAAGCGCCGCCAGGGCGCCGAGACGCCGGTGGTGCGCGACTGGACGACGCACCCCGCCATCCGCCGCGACGGCGAGGACGGGGGGCGCCCGGCCGCGCTGGAGGTGCGGGTGGAGGAGGGGGAGACGGCGTTCCTCGTCAACGGCGAGGAGGTGGCGCGCGTCCCCTCGGCCGACCTCTCGGTGCGCGGGCGGGTGGGGCTCCGCGTCGCGCACGACCTGCGGCTGGAGGTGGCGGAGTTCGCGGCGACCCCCGGCGGCGCCTCCGCCGCGCCCGCCGGGGCCGCGCCTCCGGCCGACTCGGCGCCGCGATGAGCGGGGGGCGCGCCCGGCTCCTGGTGGCCGACGACGACCCCGCCATCCGCCGGGCGCTCCGGACCTTCCTGGGCGAGGCGTACGAGGTGGCGGAGGCCGGCGACGGCGCCGAGGCGCTCCGCCTCTTCGAGGACGCCGGCGCCGACCTCGTCCTCTCGGACCTCCAGATGCCCGTGCTGGGGGGGCTGGAGCTCCTCCGCCGGGTGAAGGAGGCCGACGACACCGCGGGGTTCATCATCCTCACCGGCGCGGGGACGGTGGAGAACGCCGTCCAGGCGCTCCGCCAGAAGGCCGACGACTACCTGGTGAAGCCCTTCCACGTCGACGAGGTGGTCCTGGCGGTGCAGCGCGCCCTGGAGCACCGGCGGCTGCTGCGCGAGAACCGCGCGTACCAGGGGGAGCTGGAGGCGCGGGTGGCCGAGCAGGCGCGGCAGATCGAGTCGCTGGCCGTGGGGGCGCTCCGGTCGCTGGCTACGGCCATCGAGACGCGCGACGACTACACGGGGGGGCACGTGGAGCGGGTGGCCCGCTACGCCACCGCCACCGGGCGCGAGCTGGGGCTCGGCGGCGAGGCGCTCCGGGCGCTCTGGGTGGGGGCGCTGTTGCACGACGTGGGGAAGATCGGCGTCTCCGACACCATCCTGAAGAAGCCGGGGACGCTCACCGAGGCCGAGTACGCCGAGATGAAGCGGCACCCCGAGATCGGGGCGCGGGTGATGGAGAGCTCCTCCTTCCTCCGCCCCGGCCTCCCGGCGGTCCTCCACCACCAGGAGCGGTGGGACGGCACCGGGTATCCATATGGGCTGCGGGGCGAGGACATCTCGCTCCAGGGGCGGATCGTGGCCGTGGTCGACTGCTACGACGCCATCGTGAGCGCGCGGCCGTACCGGGGCGCGGGGACGTGCGAGGCGGCGCTGGCGGAGATCCGCGGGTGCGCGGGGTCGCACTTCGACCCGCGCGTGGTGGACGCCTTCCTCCGCGCGGCCGAGAACGGCTTCCCGCAGGACCCCGACGCGCCCGTCCTCCCGGAGCGCACGGAGGTGGCGGCCGATGCGTGAGGCTTCGCGGCGGCTCGCGTCCCGCGTCGTGCTCGCGGCCTCGCTCCTGGCCGGGGCGTGCGTCCCCGTCCCCCAGGAGGTGCCGGAAGAGGGGTTCGCGGCCGAGCGGGTCGATTCGACCGCGTGGGGCTCGGGCGCCGGCGCGCGGACGCTCTGGCGGGTGCGGGTGACGCGGGGCGACACGGCGGTGGACACCATCCCGAACCTGTTCACCGACCGGGAGGTCGTGGCGGTGCCGCGGATGGGGGTGGTGGGGTTCGCCTTCGACACCGCGCGGGGCGAGATCGTGCAGGGGTTCCGGTACGATCCGAAGAAGAAGCGGGTGACGAAGATCGTCATCGCCTCCGACGTGGCCGGGCGCCGCGCCGCGCCCGCGCTCTCGCCCGACGGCCGCCACGTGGCCTACACCGTCTTCCGCGACGGCCGCGCCCACGCCATCGTCCGCGTCTTCCCCCGCGGCCGGATCGTGGCGCAGGGGCCCGCCGTGGCCGTCCCCGCCGACGCGCCGAACGGGGCGCGATGGACGTCGGCGGACGACTTCGAGGTCCTCACCGGGCTCGGCAACGGTCGGACGCTCCGCACGATGGGGAGCGTGCGCGGCGGGCCGGTGAGGGCGGACACGGGGATCGCCGCCGCATCCCGTCCCGTGGCGCGGCTCGCCTCTTCCCCGGCGCCGTCGCGCCCTTCGGATGGTCGATGACGCGGACCGGCGGAGTCGGCCCGGCTCGCCGCCTCCGGTCGCGACGGACGAGAGGCGGGGCGAGGCGTCGCGGCGGCGCGCGCGGTGCGGAGCGGAAGACGGGCCGCTCGTGGCGACCCCGGAGGGGTGGATGTGCGAGGGGTGCTACTCGGAGGCGAAATGAAGCGGGGGC
>DATACF010000218.1:0-3633 GCA_036259235.1 Longimicrobium sp.
GGCGCGCCGGGGCCAAGTGAGCCATCGGGAGGGGGAGAGGAGCGGGCCGGTCAGGCCACGGGTCGGGGAAGAAGTGGAGAATTGTGGACGGACGCAGTTGTGGGGGCCCATGTAAACGTGCCGACCCGTGGGCTGCACCGGCTGAATTCTTCTCGACTCCGGGATGAAACCGACTTGCGTGGGACCTCCGGAGAGGTCCCGGGCGACGTTGTGGTGCCTGCGATAAAGAGTGGTGCTGTGGGTCGCCCGACCGGCCGTGCTCCAATCTGCACCCGCTATACGTAGCAGAAGGCATGCCCAACCGGGACATTGTGCGTGCGCGGCACCAATCCTCATCCGCCACAAGGAGTTAGCTCACCGCGCCCCTTCGGCCTGATCCCTGCAGTGCTGGGTCTGGAGTGGCCCATTTGGGACATCCATTCCGCACCACGCGTGTCCCACTCTCCCTCATCCGGACGTTACATCTGTCACAACGGCGGAAACGACCGCGCGAACGCGACCGATGCGCCGTCGCGCGAACCGCCCGCTCCGTGCACTCCCACGGCTCCGTAACAGCGAGTCTCACGCAGAGGAGCAGAGGGAGCAGAGGGGTTTCTCTGCTGACTCTGCTTCTCTGCGTGAGACTCGTGGTTCGCGGGGGCCCTGGAGAACGACGAAGCTCCCCGGCCGCGCGCGGGCGGCCGGGGAGCTTCGGGTGATCCGGAGGAGACGTCAGTTCTGCCCGACGCGCGTCAGCTTCTCGTCGACGACCTTCATCATCCCGGCGAAGCTCTTGGCGAACTTGTCGACCCCCTCCACCTGGAGGCGCTCGGTGACGGCGTCGAGGTCGATCCCCAGCGCCGCCAGGGCGGCCAGGTCGGCGCGGGCCCCGTCGACGTCCCGGTCCACCGTGCGGCGCGCCACGCCGTGGTCGGCGAAGGCCTCGACGGTGGCCAGCGGCATGGTGTTGACGGTGTGCGGCCCGATCAGCTCCTCGACGTAGATCACGTCGCGGTACGCCGGGTTCTTGGTGGAGGTGCTGGCCCAGAGCGGGCGCTGCACCCGCGCCCCCTTCGCCGCCAGCCGCTCCCACCGCTCGCCCGAGAAGACCTCCTGGAAGCGCGCGTACGCCAGCTTCGCGTTCGCCACCGCCGCCTTTCCCACCAGCCGCCGCGCCTCCTCGCCGCCGATCTTCTCCAGCTCCGCGTCGACCGCCGTGTCCACGCGCGAGACGAAGAACGACGCCACCGAGGCCACCCGGTCCAGCGGCCCGCCCGCCTCGGCGCGGCGCTCCATCCCGCGGAGGTACGCCTCCATCACCCGCTCGTAGCCGGCGAGGGAGAAGAGGAGGGTGATGTTGACGTTGACCCCCTCCGCGATCAGCGTCTCGATGGCCGGGATCCCCTCCGGGGTCCCCGGCACCTTGATCATCACGTTCTCGCGCCCCACCGCCGCCCAGAGGCGCCGCGCCTCCTCCAGCGTGCGCCGCGTGTCGTGCGCCAGCTCGGGCGACACCTCCAGCGACACCAGCCCGTCGTGCCCCTCCGCCGCGTCGTAGACCGGGCGGAAGAGGTCGCAGGCGCGCTGGATGTCGTCGATGGCGAGCGCCTCGTACGCCTCGTTCCCGTCGGCGCCGTCGGCGGCCAGGAACGACAGGTCGTCGTCGTAGTCGTCGCTCTGCCCGATCGCCTGCTCGAAGATCGAGGGGTTGGAGGTGACGCCGCGCAGGTCGTAGTCGCGGATCATCGACTCCAGCTCGCCGTTGTCGAGGATCCCCCGGCGGATGTAGTCGAGCCACACGCTCTGCCCGAGCGGGTGCAGCTCGTGGAGCGGGTTGCGGGTGTTGTCGGGCATCGTCGTGCGCCTCGGGTGAAAAGTGCCAAGTCCTGAGTCCTGAGTGACCTCGTCGCGGTCGTCCTCTCGTACCCCACACTCAGGACTCAGGACTTCTTTTTCTTCTTACTTCTCGTCCGCGCCCAGCTTCGCCGGGCCCGCCGCGGCCTCGCCGCCCTCCAGCCCGGGCCCGCCGTCGCCGCGGCCGAGGACCTTGAGGGCCTTGGCGGCTACGTTCTCGGCGGTGAAGCCCAGCTCCTGGAAGACGCGCGTGGCGGGGGCCGAGTGGCCGAAGTGCGAGATCCCCACCACCTCGCCCTCGGTGCCCACCCACGTCGCCCACCCCATCGGGCTCCCCGCCTCCACCGCCACGCGCGCCCTCACCGACGGCGGGAGGACCTCGTCGCGGTACTCGCGCGGCTGGCGGGCGAAGAGGGTCCAGCTGGGCATGGAGACCACGCGGGCGCGCACCCCCTCGCCCCGCAGCCGGTCGCGCGCCTCCAGGGCGATGGACACCTCAGAGCCGGTGGCGATCAGGATCACGTCCGGGGCGCCCCCGCCCTCCGCGTCGGCCAGGACGTAGGCGCCCTTCCGGAGGCCCGACGCGGGCGCCAGGAAGGAGCGGTCGAGGTGCGGGAGCGCCTGGCGGGTGAGCGCGAAGAAGACGGGGCCGTCGGTGTGCTCCATCGCGAAGCGCCACGCCTCGGCCGTCTCGTTGGCGTCCGCCGGGCGGAGGTCCACCAGCCCGGGGATGGAGCGGAGCGCCGCCAGCTGCTCGATCGGCTGGTGCGTGGGGCCGTCCTCGCCCAGGCCCACGGAGTCGTGCGTGAAGACGTAGATCGTCGGCTGCTCCATCAGCGCCGCCAGGCGGATCGGCGGGCGCATGTAGTCCGAGAAGATCAGGAACGTCCCGCCGAAGACGCGTACCCCCCCGTGCAGCGTCATCCCGTTCATCAGGCTCCCCATCGCGTGCTCGCGCACCCCGAAGTGGAGGATGCGCCCGGCGTGGTTGTCCGCCAGGAAGTCGCCGCCGCCGTCGATGTTCGTGTTGTTCGACCCCGCCAGGTCGGCCGAGCCGCCGATCAGCCACGGCACCCGCTTCGCGATGGCGTTCAGCGCCTTCCCCGACGCCGCGCGCGTGGCGATCGGCTTGTCGTCCTTGGTCCAGGTCGGGATCTCGGCGTCCCACCCCTCCGGCAGCCGGTGCTCCAGCGCCGCGTAGAGGCCGCGGGCGAGCTCGGGGTTCGCCTGCGCGTAGGCGTCGAAGCGCGTCTGCCACTCGCGCTGGGCGGCGTCGCCGCGCTCGACCGCCCGGCGCATGTGGGCCAGCGCCTCGTCCGGGACGTGGAAGGCGTCGGTGGACGGCCAGCCGAGGGCCGCCTTGGTCAGCTTGATCTCCTCGGCGCCCAGCGGCTCGCCGTGCGCCTTCTCGCTCCCCGCCTTGTTCGGCGAGCCGTAGCCGATGATGGTGCGCACCACGATCATCGACGGGCGGTCGTCCGCCTTCGCCTCGGTGATCGCCGCGTCGATGGCCTCCAGGTCGTTCCCGTCCTCCACCACCGCCGTGTGCCAGCCGTACGCCTGGAAGCGCGCCGCCACGTCCTCGGTGAAGGCGAGGTCGGTGGAGCCCTCGATGGTGATCCGGTTGTCGTCCCAGAAGTAGATCAGCTTGCCGAGCTTCAGGTGGCCGGCGATGGACGCCGCCTCCGCCGCCACCCCCTCCATCAGGTCGCCGTCCGAGGCGATGGCGTACACGTAGTGGTCGACCACCTCGTGCCCCGGACGGTTGTGGAGCGCCGCCAGGTGCGCCTCCGCCATGGC
>DATACF010000219.1:0-3170 GCA_036259235.1 Longimicrobium sp.
AGAGTCAGCAGAGAAATCCCTCTGCTGACTCTGCTCCTCTGCGTGAGACTGCCGTTGACGACCTCGGACCTTACGCCGGAGCCGGCCGCGAGCCGCGGACGACGGCGCTCAGCGTCCCCACGCCGACGGTGACGGCCGAGCCGAGGAGGGCGAACCAGAGCGTGTCGACCACGCGCGGCATCGCGCCGAACTGCTGCGCGGCCCAGAGCGCCGCCATCAGGACGATCGCCGCCGCCATCCCCGTCACCGCGTCGCGCTCGTCGGCGCGCCGCGAGACGAGGCCCAGCAGGAAGCCGCCGAGGAGCCCGCCGTAGGTGAAGCTCGCGATCTGGAGCGCGATCACCACCAGCGGCGTCCCCGGGCGGACGAGCTGGAAGGCGAGGGAGACGAGGATCCCCACCACCCCCCAGAAGAGGGTGAAGCGCTTCCCCACCCGGAGCAGGTGCGCCTCGCCGCCGCGACCGGTGAGCGGGACGTAGATGTCGTGCACCGACACGGCGGCCAGCGCGTTCAGCGACGACGACATCGCCGCCGCCAGGATCGCCGCCACCACCAGCCCCGAGACGCCCGCCGGGAGCTCCTCCACCGCGAAGCGCGGGAAGACCGCGTCGGCCGGCTGGAACGCCGCGCCGCCGTAGAAGACCCAGAGCGCCGCCCCCACCACCAGGAAGAGCGCGAACTGGAGGAAGACGATGATCCCCGACCCCACCAGCGCCTTCCGCGCGTCCCGGAGCGACGGCGACGCCAGGAGCCGCTGCACGATCAGGTGGTCGGCCCCGTGCGACGCCATCGTCAGGAACGCGCCCCCCACCACCCCGGTGACGATCCACTCCCGCGCCGCGAAGCCGCCGGTCCAGTGCACCACCCGCAGCGCGTCCGCCCGCCCCGCCTCCGCCGCGATCGCCTCCCACCCGCCGGGCACCCGCGCCACCAGCACCCAGAGGACGGCGATCCCGCCCACGATGTAGATGAACATCTGCGCCACGTCCACCCACACCACCGCCCGGAGGCCCCCGTAATACGAGTAGACGAGCGTGAAGACGCCGATGGCCAGGATCGACTGCCAGGTGGGGAGCCCGGTGATGAGCGCCAGCGGGATCGCCGTCGCGTACACCCGCACCCCGTCCGCCAGCGTCCGCGTCACCAGGAAGACGAGCGAGGCGAAGCGGCGCGCGTGCGTCCCGAAGCGCTGCTCCAGGAGCGCGTACGCGGTCAGCGCCTCGCCCCGGAAGTAGCGCGGGAGGAGGACCCAGGCGACGACGACGCGGCCGACCACGTACCCGCCGGCCAGCTGCAGCATCCAGAGGTCGGCCCCGTACGCCGTCGCGGGGACGCTGATCACCGTCAGCGCGCTCGTCTCGGTGGCGACGATGGAGAAGCACGCCGCCCACCACGGCACCGAGCGGTCGGCCAGGAAGTAGTCGGAGGCGTCCTTCTGCCGGCGCCCCAGGAGCGCGCCCATGAGCGCCACCCCGGCCACGTAGGCCAGGACGACGGCGAGGTTGGCGAGGGTCGAGGAGGTCACGGGAAACGCGGGTCGGGGAGGGGGCGGCGCGCTGCCGCGGGGCGCACCCGAAAGAGAGCGGCGCCCCCCCGCGCGCGCAACCGGACCCCCGCCGCGCCCGAGCCTCACATCCTTGGGGACGTTTTGTGAATTCGTAAGCCGGGCCGCCGAATGCGGGGCGGCGTCGCGCGCAAAGGTTGTGCGGCGTGGGGAAGCGCAGCTATCTTCGGCCTATCCGCGCACGTTTTCGGCCGGACGACATCGCCGGAGGTCAGGTGCACACCATGACCCAGCGCGACCCACTCGCGCCCGTATCTCCCCTTTCGGGCCACGAAGAGGCGGAAAATCACGAGTCCCTCGCGCTCCTGGACCCCGAGGCGCGCGCCTTCGCGCGGCTGGCCTCCGCCTCCGCCGACCCCGTCCTCCTCTACGGCGAGACGGGCGCGGGGAAGACGTGCCTGGCCCGCCTGGTCCACCGGCTGGGGCGCGCGGCGTCCGCCCCTTTCGTCGACGTCAACTGCGCCTCCCTCCCCGAGAGCCTCTTCGAGCGCGAGATGTTCGGGCACGTGCGCGGCGCCTTCACCGACGCCCGCGAGTCGCGCCCCGGGCTGGTGGAGGCGGCCGACGGGGGGACGCTCTTCCTCGACGAGATCGGCGAGCTCCCCGCCACCGCCCAGCCCAAGCTCCTCCAGGTGCTGGAGGAGGGGATGGTCCGCCGGCTGGGCGCCGTCCGGGCGCAGCGCGCCCGCTTCCGCCTGATCGCGGCCACCAACCGCGACGTGGGCGCGATGCTCCGCGCCGGCGCCTTCCGCGAGGACCTCTACTACCGCTGCGCCGTCCTGGAGTACCGCGTGCGGCCGCTGCGCGAGCGCAGGCGCGAGCTCCCGGCGCTGATCGGCTGGTTCCTGGCCCGCAACGCCCCGCCGGGCGCCGCCCCCGCCGAGGTGGCCCCGGCGGCGATGGCGCTCCTCTGCGCCTACCCCTGGCCCGGGAACCTCCGCGAGCTCGACAACTGCGTCCGCCGGGTGATCGCCTTCGCCGCGGGCGGCCCCGTGGAGCCGCGCCACCTCCCCGAGCGCGTCCGGGCGCCGTCGGCCGCGCCCCTCCCGGCCGAGCGCGCGGCGCGGGGCGGCCGGGCGTACGTCGCGCCCGGCGACCCCGACCAGGAGGCGCGGATGATCCGCGACGCCCTCTCGGCCGAGGGCGGCAACCGCACCCGCGCCGCCCAGCGCCTGGGGATGTCGCGCGCCACCCTCTGGATCAAGCTCCAGCGCCACGCCTCCCGCCTCGACGCCGCCGATTGACCGCCCCGCGGGGAGGGAAGGAGACCGCTTCCGGCTCCCTCCGCCCCCGGGCGTCTAGACGTCTAGACGCCGTCTAGATCCCCCCCTCCGGCGCCTTCCCCGCTCCGCCTCCCGCACCGCCAGGTCGAAGCGCGAGAAGCACTTCCGCCGCCGCCGCCCCCCGCGCCGCGGCGGGCGCCCGTCTTGCCCCTCCGGAAGGGGCGGGGGCGCCGGGAGCGCACCTTCAACCAACTCCAGGAGGACGATCCCATGACCAAGCGAATCCAGTACGTCCTGGTGGCCGCCGTCGCCGCGGCGGGCGCGGGGCTCGGCACGCAGCTGCTGGCGCCCAGCGGCCTGCGGGCGCAGGACGTCGCCGAGCC
>DATACF010000220.1:0-4893 GCA_036259235.1 Longimicrobium sp.
CCGTCACGAAGCTCAACCTCGGCCCAGGCGCCGGCGCGGACTCCGGCACCAGCGGCGCCCCGGGGCGGATCACGATCCCGAACACCTCCGGGCGCGGGTCCGGCTCCGTGCGCCGCCACTCGTCCGAGATCCGCCCCCGCGGCAGCGTCAGCAGTGCGAACATCCCCTCCTCCTCCCTCATCGTCGTCGTTCGTCGTGGGAGGCCGCCCCGCCCGGTCGCGGCCGGGGCGGCCGGCGAAAGGTCACCGCGCCGCCAGCGCGTCCAGCGTCGGGTAGTCGGTGTAGCCGCGCGCGTCGCCGCCGTAGAAGGTGGCGCGGTCGGGCGGGTTCAGGGGCGCGCCCTCGGCCAGGCGGCGCGGGAGGTCGGGGTTGGCCAGGAAGCTCGTCCCGAAGCTCACCAGGTCCGCCCCGCCGCCGGCGAGCACCGCGTTCCCCGTCTCGGCCCCGTAGCCCCCGTTGGCCACGAACGCCCCCCGGAAGATCGCCCGCAGCGTCGGCGAGATCCGCCCGCCCTGCGAGTAGATCGCGTTCTTCGGGTTGTCGCCCTCGCCCACCGGCTCCACCACGTGCAGGTACGCCAGCCCGAAGGCGTTCAGCGCGTACGCCGCGTAGCTGAACGTCGCCTCCGGGTCCGAGTCGGCCATCCCGTTGTACGCCCCCGTCGGCGAGACGCGCACCCCCACCCGGTCGCCGCCCCACACCCGCGTCACCGCCTCCGTCACCTCCTCCAGGAAGCGCACCCGGTTCGGCACGCTCCCGCCGTAGCGGTCGTCGCGCCGGTTGCTTCCGTCGCGGAGGAACTGGTCGATCAGGTAGCCGTTGGCCCCGTGCAGCTCCACCCCGTCGAACCCCGCCGCGAACGCCCGCCGCGCCGCCGCCTCGAAGTCGGCCACGATCCCGCCGATCTCCTCCGTCTCCAGCGCCCGCGGCGTCACGTACGGCTGGAGCCCCTGGTAGGTGTAGACCTGCCCCTCGATCCCGACCGGCGACGGCGCCACCGGAAGCGCGCCCCCCGGCTGCAGCGACGGGTGCGACACCCGCCCCACGTGCCAGAGCTGCGCGAAGATCCGCCCGCCCCCCGCGTGCACCGCCTCCGTCACCTTCCGCCACCCCTCCACCTGCGCGTCCGTGTGCATCCCCGGCGTGTTCGGATACCCCACCCCCTGCGGCGACACCTGCGTCCCCTCCGTCACGATCAGCCCCGCCGACGCGCGCTGGGCGTAGTACTCCGCGCTCGCCTCCGTGGGCACGTTCCCCTCCCCCGCCCGGTTGCGCGTCATCGGCGCCATCACCACCCGGTTGCGGAGCTCGTACGGCCCCAGCTGGAACGGCGAGAACAGCGTGCGGTCGCTCCGGTCGCTCATGGCTCCTCGTCCCCTTTGGTCTCCCGGCCCCCTCCGCCCCCTCCCTCGCGAGAAGGCAAACTGAAACCGTGTAAGTTACAGATTCAAACGCACTTCGGGGCCGGACCTCCCCTGCCGGGAAGGCCCGGCCCCGCCACCACCCGCAACTCCCCCACCCCACCCGTCGCCTGCTGTCCCCTGTCCCCTATCCCCTGTCCCCTGCCCTTACGGCCCCGCCCGCTGCTCCGCCACCGCCGACGCCCGCCCCCCGCTCCGCAGCCGGGCGATCACCGTCCGCCGCGCCCCGCGCTCCAGCGCCACCCGCAGCTCCCGCGAGCGCCCCTGGGGCCCCGAGACCCGCACCGTGTAGCTCCCCGGCGCCAGCCCCGAGAACTCGAACCCGCCCGTCTCCCCGCTGGTCGCCGTCCGCGGCGGCTGGCTCGAGTCGGCCGAGACCAGCGTCACCCGCGCCCCCGCCACCGCTCTCCCCGCGTCGTCCGTCACCCGCCCCACGATCCGCCCTCCCTGCTGCGCCGCCGCCGGGAGGGCCTCCAGGACGAGGAGGAGGAGCAGGAGGAGGATTCCCGCCACCGTCCCCGACCGCCGCTCACGCCGATCCCGCTTCCACATGACGCCCTCCTCCCGCGTTTCCCCGCCCGGCCCCGGAACGCGACGACCTAAAACATCCGTTCCGGAACCGGAATCGTTACAGTTACAGATCTGGAACCGGTCGCGCGGCCGCGGCCGGATGCCCCCTCACCCCGAGTACACCTCGTGCGCCGCCGCCGCGGGGTCCGCCTCGTCCGCCCCGCAGCACCCCGCCGCGCGGGCGCGCCCCATCACCTCGCGTCCCACCGTCTCGATGGTGACCCCCGCCAGCACCTCCCGCATCGCCCGCTCGGCCTGGCAGAAGACCCCCTGGAGCACCGCCTGGATGTTCCCCCCGATGCTGCAGTCGCGCGCCGGCGGCTGCGGGTGGAGCGAGAAGAGGTCGTCGCCGTCCTCCACCGCCCCGTAGACGTCGAGGAGGGTGATCTCCCCGGGCTCGCGGGCCAGCTGCGCGCCCCCGCCCACCCCCGGCTGCACGGTCACCATCCCCGCGTTCCGGAGCGCGCCCATGATCCGCCGCACCACCACGGGGTTGGTGTTCACGCTGGCCGCGATGCGCTCCGACGTGGCGGCCTCGCCACGCTTCCACGCCATGTAGGCCAGGACGTGCACCGCCACCGCCACCCTGCTGCTGATCGTCGACATCTCGTTGGGCTCGCTCCGTGATTCGTAACTGCAACGAGTTTAGTTACGGATTGGAGAGGTGTCAAGACTTTCTGTCGTAACGGAGATTCGTCTTCGAAGAAGGTGCGCTGGAACTGCAACGGCGACTTCGACTTCGGGGTCTGGGCGTGTCCCTCCGCTGCGCTCCGGGCCGGGCTGCGCGAGAACACCAGGCTTCGACCGGCTTCCATCGCCTGCGGCGGGCTCCGCGCGCCCCCCTCCCCCGGCCCCTCCCCCCGCACGCGGTGGGCGTGCGTGGTGAGGGGAGAACATCATCCCGATCCGCGACCTACGAACTCTCCCCCACGCCACCGTCGCCCCTCGCGCCGGGCCAAACGTCCCCTCTCCCGGAACGGGTGGCGAGCCGAGCCGAAGCGAGCCGGGTGAGGGCCCCGCGCGGAACCCGACGCCTCCACCACCCCCCGCCCCGCGCGTCTTTGCCCTTCTCCCAGGGGTTGGGAGAAGGGGGCCGGGGGGATGAGGGCCGACGCTGCCCGCCCCGCGCGCCACCACCTCTCGCCCCATCGGAACCAGCGCACTCACGCACTTACCCCCTCTCACCCCTCCGGCGGAGCCCCCGCCCCTCCCCGCGGCTCGTACACCCCCCGACGCTGGAGGTACTTCACCACCTCGATGGCGATGGCGCGGAGGAACCCCGCCTCGCGGTGGTCCACCTCGGCGCGGCGCACCAGCTCGCGGAGGGTGCGCATCACGCTCTCGGTGTTGCGCGTCTTGAAGAAGTCGACCCCCCAGAGCGCCCGCTCCATGTCGGCGAAGACCACCTCCAGGAACTCCACCGTCGGCGGCGGCGCCACCCGCCGCGGCGGGCGGAAGGCCTGGGCGCGCCCCTCCGCCTCCATCCACAGCTCGTACGCCATCACCAGCACCGCCTGCGCCAGGTTCAGCGACGCGTGCTCCGGGTTGGTGGGGATGATGCAGGTGCGGTGGCAGAGGTCCAGCGCCTCGTTCGGGAGCCCCTTGTCCTCGCGCCCGAAGAGGAGCGCCACCGGCCCCGCCTCCCCCGTCCGCGCCGCCGCCCCCCGCTCCAGCACCTCCGGCGCCAGGTCGCGGGGGCGGGCCACCGCGCGCTTCGCCCGGCGGGCGCGCGCCGTCATCCCCACCACGAACGAGGTGTCGGCCAGCGCCTCCTCCAAAGTGTCGAAGAGCTCCGTGCGCTCCACGATGTCCTTCGTGTCGTGGGCGATCCCCTCGATCCGCCAGGGGTCCCAGAGCGCCGGAGCCACCAGCCGCAGCCGCGCCAGCCCGAAGTTCTTCATCGCGCGGATCGTCCCCGCGATATTCACGTGGTCCTGCGTCTGCCACAGCACCACCACGATCCCCTCCAGCGCCGCCCGCGCCTCCCCCCCCGGCGCTCCTTCCACGCCCTCGGTCACACCCGCTCTCCTCTCCACTTGAGACAAAACGCTATCGCACGATCCTTGCGCGCCGCGCGAAAGGGCCTCACCTTTCAAGGCCCTCCGGCGTCTCTCGCCTGGTCCTTCATCGCATCACTCTCCGGGAAAGCCCCATGCAGACCACGCTGTTCCGCAGGACCTCCGGCGCGCTCCTCGCGTGCGCCCTCGCCTTCACCGCCGCCTGCGACGGCGGGACGGACGGATCGAACGTCGACACGGTCGAGATCGACCCGCTCCTCGAGACGCTCTTCCCCGGCGACACCATGACGTTCTTCGCCACCGCGTTCGACGACGACGGCGACGAGGTCGACTTCGACGACGACGACGCCGAGTGGTCGGCGAGCCCGTCCTCGGTGCTGAGCGTCAACGACAACGGCCGCGTGACCGCCAACAGCACCGGCTCGGGCACCGTCACCGTCGAGATCGGCGGCGAGAGCGACCAGGCCAGCGTCGACGTCATCCAGGACCCGTTCGGCGAGTGCGCCCCGCGGCTCGTGCCGGTCGGGAGCACCACGAACGGGACGCTCGACGAGGACGACTGCTTCTTCACCGCCGACAACAGCTTCGTCGACTTCTACGAGCTCCGCGTCCGCGAGACCCGCCAGGTGACGATCACCATGTCGTCGAGCGCGGTCGACGCGTACCTCCTCCTGGCCGACCGCGTCGGCGAGTCGCTGGTCGACGAGGACGACGACGGCGCCGGCGGCACCAACGCCCGCATCACCGCCACCCTCAGCCCCGGCCGCTACCTGGTCGGCGCCAACACGGCCTTCGGCGAGGAGTTCGGCAACTACACGCTGACGATCCAGTAAGCGCCCCGCGCTTTCCCGGCTCACCGGCCCCGCGGACGAGACTCGTCCGCG
>DATACF010000221.1:0-2871 GCA_036259235.1 Longimicrobium sp.
GCCGTCCGCCACGACGACGATGCGCACGCCGGGCTCGAAGAGCCGCCAGTAGCCGGCCAGCTGGTCGTCCACGATCTCGCCGTCGTGCAGGCACCAGGTCTCGTCCCAGCCGTGTCCGTCGTCGCCGTCGTGGTCCGCCTCCAGGCAGCCGTGGCCGGCGAAGGTGACGAGGAGGACGTCGCCCGCCGTCATGGAGCCCGCCGCCGCGGTCAGCGCCTCGTGCACGGCCCCGCGCGTCGCGGCCGCGCCGCGCAGCACCCGCAGCGACTCGTAGCCGGCCCGCTCCGCCAGGCCGGCCATCCGCCAGGCGAGCCCCTCGCTGTACCGCAGCGGGTGGCCGGTCATCCGCCCCCGGGGGGCGTTGACGCCGATGTGGATGGAAACGGCGCGCGGCATGGCGTCCTTTCTGGAGATGGGGGGAGGTGCGCGCCGCCGCCGGCGGGCGGCGGCGCGAAGAACGGGCCCGCGGATCAGGCGCCGCCGCCCCCCGTGCCCGCGCCGGCCACCAGGCAGGTGTAGGCGTAGGCGCCCGCGTCGGGCGGGATCTCGGGGCAGCCGCCCGTCATGGCCGGGGCGTCCTCGAGCGTCCCCCAGAAGCGGGGGAGGACGATGGGCACCGGCTCGCCGAAGAGCGTGTAGAAGGCGGAGAAGTGCTTCGGGTGCTCGCCCGGGGTGGGAAGGGGGTGGTGCTCCAGCGGGAGGGGCTCCGGCGGCAGCTCCTGCGGCGTCTCGTGCAGGACCTCGATGCTCAGCAGGCCGTTGCGGGGATACAGCGTCCCCATCTCGCGCGCCGCGCCGCCGCCGCTCAGGGGCTGGCCCACCAGCGCCAGCGAGTCGCCGGGGAAGTCCGGGATCTCCCACTCCACCCGGTGCGCGATGGGGCGGAACTCGCCGGGGCGCATCTCCCAGCAGACGCCGGGCGCCACCCGCGTGATGGCGCCCGCGCGGAGGGTGACGCGCGCCGTCAGCTTCCGCTTGCTGTCGGGGCCCAGGTGGTCCGGGTCCACGGACCGGCCCGTGATCTCCGCCAGGTCGACGATCTGGCTGCACAGCGACATGCCGGCCGTGTCGCCCTGGCCCAGCGTCAGGGTGTACCCCGTCAGCTTCGCGAGGGCGGGGACGCCCAGCGAGGGGCCGCCCTGCACCAGCGCGCCCGCGTCGTACACCACCACCGGCACGTGCCGGTCCTCGGGGCCGTGGTGGTGCCCGAACATCCCGGGCATCAGCACGTGCATGCGGCCGGTGCCGCCGCCGACGGGCTCGGGGACGAACAGGCACAGCCCCGAGAAGGTGATCCGGAGGGTGAAGGCCATGGGTGCATCCGATCGCTGAAGGGTGTGGGGGCCATCCCCGGAACCCGGTCCGGCGGATGGCGGAGCCGTGGGCTCCTGGACGCGGATACCTCTGAGGGACGGCCCCCCGGCCTTTTCACATTCCGGCGGCGCGAGAGATGGCGGACGGGCGCAGGGCCCGCGGCGGCATATTGATACGCACCCCCGGAGCGGGTAGTTTGAGGCGGATACGACCCGCTCGCGGCGCGACCCTCCTCCCCAGGTCCGGATGTCTGACCGGCTGAACGCCGAGGCCGTCTTCATCGAGCATCTCGCCACGATCGAGAGGGCCGCCGCCAAGGCCACCCGCAGGTACAATCTGTGGGGCGAGGATGCCGAGGACTTCGGCGCGTGGGTCAAGATGAAGCTGATGGAGGACGACTACGCCGTGTTCCACAAGTTTCGCGGCGAGTCGAACTGGAAGACGTACATCACCACCGTCGTCAGCCGCCTTGCCTCCTCGTACTCGCGCGAGCGGGTGGGCCGCTGGCGCCCATCGGCGGAAGCCGCCCGGCGCGGCCCTCCGGCGCCCGAGCTGGAGAGGCTCGTGCGCCGCGACGGGTACTCGCTTCCGCAGGCCGGCGAAAAGCTCCGCACCTCCGGAGCCACCACGCTCTCCGACGTCGAGCTCGCGCGCCTCCTCGACGCGCTCCCCGAGCGAGGGCCCCTGCGCCCGGTGCGGGTGCCCGCGGAAGCGGTCCTCGAGGGGGCGCAGGCACCGTCCCGCGCGGACGCGCGCCTGGCCGAGGCGGAGTCCGACGCCTGGCGCGGGGAGCTGGCGGCCGTGCTGCACCGCGCCCTGAAACGGCTCACGCCCGAAGAGGCGGTGATCGTACGGCTGTACTACGGCGAGGGGCTCACCGTGGCCGACGTCGCCCGGGCGCTCCACATCGAGCAGAAGCCGCTGTACCGCCGCATCCCGAAGCTTCGCGACACCCTGCGCGGATACCTGGAGGAGGCGGGGATTTCCGCCGCCACGGTTCGGTCGCTGCTGACGCGGGAGGACCCGTGACCTCCGCTTCGAGACTTTTTCTCCGCGTGTCCCTCCAATCGCTTCGTGCACCCATGGCCGGAGGTGGCCGGTGAAGGAACCCGAACGCGACGACGAGCGGCTCTCGGCGCTGCTCGCCGGCCGGCTGGAGGGGCCCGAGCGCGACGAGCTGCTGGCCCACCTGTCCACGGCGGATGAGGATATCGAGGTCTTCGCCCACGCCGCGGCCATCCTCCGCGAGATGGAGGACGAGGAACGCGGGGGCCGCGCGCGCCCCGGATGAGAAGAAGAGATGAGCACGCGGAAATCGAGATGGACCGACGAGACGTGGAACCCAAGTCACCGGGGATGATATGGCCGAAGACGTGCCGCCAGCGGTTGTCCGCACTGCTACCCCCCGGATGCTGTAACCCCAGCGAGGGCAGGCCGTAATGCACGTCTCGCAACTTGAGAAGCGACGCCCGGACGCGTCGGGGAACTACACCTGCCCGGCGTGCGAGGGCGAAGGCGAGATTGAGAGCCTACCGGAGGAGTGGAGCGCGTACGTGG
>DATACF010000222.1:0-10266 GCA_036259235.1 Longimicrobium sp.
CCGCCGTTCATGCCGCAGAACGCGGGGTCAGCCCGCGTCCCGACGGCGCGATGGAACAAGACGGAGCCGGTCAATCTCTCGTTCAGGTTGCTTGTGCTCGTTATAATTGACGCTGCACTGCTTAGTGTGTATTATTTTGAACATAAACGAGGAGATTATGCCACGTCGCGAGCGTCGGATCACGTATGCCCATGCGCCGCCGGCTGCCATTGAGGAGGCGGTCGCCCGGCTGGGTGCGAACATCGCCGCCGCCCGGCTCCGCCGGCGGTGGCGCCAGGAGGACCTGGCACGGAAAGCCGGGATCACCCGCACGACGCTCGTCGCCATCGAGCAGGGAAAGCTCGGAACAGGGATCGGCGCGTACGTGGCCGTGCTCTGGGCGTTGGGGCTGGATGCCGACGTGGCCCTGCTCGCGGCGCCAGAGCGGGACATCGAAGGCCAGACCCTCGAGGCCGCGCGGCTTCCAGAGCGCGCCCGCCCCGCCACCGATCTCAGTGACGACTTCTGATGGCGTCCCGCCGGGAGTGCTTCGTCTACGTTCATCTGCCAGGCGCCACGGAGGCGGTGGCGTGCGGCCGCTTCGCGCGCGAGACCACGCGCACCGGCGGAACCGTCGGACGGTTCGTCTACGGCCGCAGCTACCGCGAGCGGCTCGACGCCGTCCCGCTGGACCCGATCCATCTCCCGATCACCACGGCGGTGCAGGAGACGGCGCGGTTGGACGGCATGTTCGGGGCCCTCCGCGACGCCGCGCCCGACGCATGGGGCAGGCGCGTCATGGAGCGCGTCCTGGGGCGGCGAGGGCTCGACGAGATCGACCTGCTGCTCGAGTCGGCGGGAGACCAGGCGGGCGCGCTCTCGTTCGGGCGAGGCCCGGTTCCGCCCGCCCCTGCCCGCGAGTTCAATCCGCTGGTGCGGCTGGAAGCGCTTCGCCGCGCGGCGGCGCTCCTGGAAGAGGACCGGCCCAGGGAGCCCGTCTCCCAGCAGGTCCTCGACCTCCTGCACCCGGGCACGTCCCTCGGCGGCGCGCGTCCCAAGACCGTGGTGGAAGACGAGGATGGCCTGTGGGTGGCCAAGTTCCCCCAGCGCGGCGACCGCTGGAGCAACGCGCCGGTCGAGGCGGCGATGCTCGCCCTGGCGAGCCGGTGTGGAATCCGCGTCCCCGAGACGCGCGTGGAGCGGGTGGGCGACGAAGGGGTGCTGCTGGTGAAGCGCTTCGACCGCGAGCACACGCCCGACGGGGACGGTGGGACGGCGTACCTGCGGCACCGGATGGTGAGCGCGCTCACCGTGCTGGACGCGGAGGAGAGCCCGACGGACCGGGCGAGGTGGTCGTACGTGCTGCTGGCGGACGAGCTCCAGCGGTGGTCGGCGCGCCCACGGCACGACAGGAGCGAGCTGTTCCGACGGGTGGTGCTGAACGCGCTGATCTCCAACCTGGATGATCACCCCCGGAACCACGCGTTGATCGCTCCGGGACGCGAGTGGCTCCTCGCCCCCGCCTACGACCTGACGCCCAATCCCCGTCAGGGGCTGGAGGAGCGCAGGCTCGCGATGGAGTGCGGCCGGTTCGGACGCACGGCGCGGCGGGACAACCTGCTCTCACAGGCGCCCCGGTTCGGGCTGCATCCCGACGAAGCGGACGCGGTCATCAACGAGATGAAGCAGATCGTCGGGGCACACTGGCGGCGCGAGGTGCTGCGGCACGGCGGAAGCGAGCACGACTGCCACGTCATCGAACCCGCCTTCCTGTACGAGGGATTCGAGTACGAGAGCGGCTGATCTTCCTTCGCGCGCTACTGGCGGCGCGTGCTGATGAGGACGACGCCGTTGGCGCCGCGGACGCCGTAGAGCGAGGTGGAGCCGATGTCCTTGAGCACCTCGATCCTGGTGATGTCCGCCGGGTTGATCCCCGTGAGGGCGCCGCCGGGGCCGGGCTCGATCGGCATCCCGTCGACGACGTAGAGCGGGTCGTTGCTCCCCTCCACCGAGGTGGCGCCGCGGATGCGCACCGCGATCCCGCCGGGGACGCGGACGACGCGCACCCCCGCGAAGCGCCCCTCCAGCATCTCCTCGGCGCTCCGCACCCGCGCGCCGCCCTCCAGCTCGCTCCCCTCCGCCGTCCGCCCGCCCCCCGCCGCGCTGCTCGCCGGCCCCTCGCGCGCGGGGCGCGGCCCGCGCTCCCCCGCCCCCGGGCCGCACGCGGCGGCGCACGCCAGCAGGAGCGCCATCCACCGGGTCCCACGCATGCCGCCCTCCCACGGTTCGAGGAGCCGTGCCGACCGTCCTTCATCGCAACGTGCGCCCCTGGAATTTGTCCCGCAAGAAGAACTTTCTCGCGGGGCGAGGTCCGTAATAAGGCTCTCACAGGGGGCACAGGGGACACGGAGGAGCTGCGGATCGAGACGGAGTCCCCCTGTGCCCTCTGTGTCCCCTGTGAGAGTCCTGCCGTTGTCGTTCGATTACCGGGCGGCGCGCCGCCCAGCGGTCGTAGCGGCGGAGGGTGGCGGCGGGCTCGTCGGTGTACCAGAGGTAGCCGCGGCGCCGCTCCTCGCCGATCTCGGAGAGCGAGTAGCGCACGACGCCGTCGCGGTCGCTGAAGAGGGGGCGGTCGGTGCCGATCTCGTGGAAGCGCGCCCAGAGCGGGCCCGCCGCGGAGTCGGCCACCAGCTCGCCTCGCGGAGCGTAGCGGTAGCCGCGGATGGCGCTCTCGCGGAACCACGCGGCGGCGGCGTGCACGGCCTCGACGACCTCGGGCGAGGGATTCTCGATTCGCATCAGGAAGTCGAGGATCGCCGCGCTCTCGCGCCCGGAGAGCGACGCGTGCTCGTACGCGCGCGCCTTCACCGGCGCGAAGCCGATGGGGTCGTGCTGCGCGCCCCACACCGTCCTCCGACCCCCGACGCGCACCTGCGTGGCCAGGATGCACCCGACGCCGCGCTCCACGGCCCCCGCCGCGCGCGCCCGCGTCTCCGCCGGCACGAGCGAGGGCTCGCCCGCCGCCGCGTCGCGCAGCACCTCGAGCGCGTGGATGGTGGCGTCGTCGTTGAAGGTGGCGGCGTCGTGGTAGCCGCCGCGCAGGGGGTAGACCTGCGGCCAGCACCCGGTGGGCTGCTGCGCGGCGAGGAGGTACTCGACTCCCCGCTCGAACGACGCGCGGTGGCGCGGATCGCCGTGCGCCGCGAAAGCGCGGGCGAGGAAGACGAGCTGCGACGTGGTGGCGCCGTTGTCCAGCGTCGCGATCCATCCCGCCTCGCTCGCCCAGCTCTCCCCCGGCCGGCGCGGGCGGGTGAAGTCGATCCGCTTCGACCATCCCCCGCCCGGCGTCTGGTAGGTGACGAGGACGTCCGCCAGCCGCCGCGCCGTGTCGGTGCGGAACCACGCCTCCGTCATCGCCCGCGTCACCTCGAAGCCCCGCCCGGCCGGCGCGGGCTCCGGCGCCGTCTTCCCCGCCGCGCGCAGCTCCGCCTCCATCGCCGCCCGGTCGCGCGCCGCGTCCCGCCGCGACCGCTCGAGGTACGCCTCCCACGCCGCGCGCTCCGCCGCCGGGAGCGCCGCGATCCGCGCCGCCGAGAGGAGGGTGTCGGGCGCGGCGGAGGAGGACGTCGCCGGAGAAGGCGAATCGAGGTGCGCGGCGACCGGCAGCCCCAGCGCGCGGATTCCGTCGATCGCCAGGCTCGCCATCACCTCCGCCCCCAGCGGCGAGAAGTGCGTGTCGTCGGTGAGCCCCTGGGGATAGTTGGGGCTCTCGCCCGGCGCCAGGTGGAGGAAGAGGCGCTTCGACCCCTCGGCGCCGCGCTCGCGGAGCACCCGCTCGCTGGCGCGGTGCATGTCGACCAGCGGGACGCGGAGCTCGGCGGCGACGGCGCGGACGAGACCGGGATACTCGCCGTGCGTGTCGTAGAAGCGGCCTTCCGCGTCGAAGCGGCGGCGCGCCACGGGCGTCATCAGGACGGGCACCGCGCCGCGGGCACGCGCCTCGGCCACCATCCGCGCCAGGTTGCGGCGGTAGTCGGCGGGGGGCGTGTAGCGGTCGGCCTTTTCGGGCGAGCCGTCGTTGTGGCCGAACTGGATGAAGACGAAGTCGCCCGGCCGCAGCTCGTCCACCAGCCCCCGCCACCGCCCCTCGTCGAGGAAGGTGCGCGTGCTCCGGCCGTTCCGGCCGTGGTTGACCACCCGCACGCGGTCGGGGTCGAAGTGCTCCTGGAGCCGCTCGCCCCACCCCGTCTCGGGGCGCCGGCTCGCCCGCTTGGGCGCCAGGGTGGAGTCGCCCGCCAGGTGGAGGGCGACCGGCCGCTCCTGGAGGGCGAAGGCGGCGAGGAGGAGGAGGGGAAGGGCGCGGACGGCGGAGAGGACGCGCATCGGTCAGCCCTCGCGCGGGTCCCACCCGCGCAGGACCTGCGCGGGGGTGAAATAAGCCGCCTCGGCATCGGAGAGGACCCGGCGCGACGGCGAGGACAGGGCCCCGGGGCCGGTGCTGCGGTATTCGAAGAAGCGCGCGCTCTCGGGCTCGTACCAGACGCGCTCGCCGCCGCCCGGGGGCGTGGCGCCCATCCGCGCCCACCCGGCCGCGCTCACGTGGTCGTCCATCCAGCAGTCGACGAACACCGCGCTCCCCACCGCCTGCGGGTCGGCGGCGGGGTGCCAGGGCCGCCCCAGCGCCACCGTCCCCGCCCCCATCCCCGGGTGCTCCTTGCGGAGGCGGGAGCGGACGAAGACGAGGCCGTACGGGCGAGAGAGCGGCGTGCTGGGCGCCGTGACGTAGCCGTTGGGGTCCTCGCCGCGGTCGAGCGTGACGATGTCGCAGTCCTCGAACACCGCCTGCCCCGCGCCGAAGACGAAGTCGACGCTCCCCAGGATGGCGCACCCGGCGAAGTATGCCCGCCCGCCGTCGTGGAAGAGGGTGTCCTGGTGCCCGCGGAGGACGCAGTCGCGGAAGACGGCGCGGTCGCTGGCGCTGTCGGTGAGGACGGCGACGCCCTGCGTGGCGGTCATCTTCGCCGGGTCGCCGTCGGGGCGGCGGCGGTTCTCCATGTACGCGAAGGCGTTCTCCACCGTCATCCGCTCCAGCCGGAAGCCCGGTGCCGCCACGCGGAGGGTGTAGCTCCCCCGCGTCCCCCAGGTGCCGCCCCCGGGCGCCGCGTGCCCCGCCGCCGCGTCGTAGGTGAGCACCGTCCCCTCGCGGCTCTCCCCCACCAGGTGCACGTCCGGCGCGGTGACCGACAGCTTCTCGCGATACCGCCCGTTCCGGATGAGGACGCGGTACGGCCGCCCGCCCTCCGCCGGTGCCGCGGCCAGCGCCCCGCCCAGCGTCCGCCACGTGCGCACGCCGCCCACCCGCGCCCCCTCCGCCCCCGCGTGCCGCGCGTCCACCGCCGCCGCGTACGCCGCTGAGTCGGGCGCCGCCGCCAGCGCGGGCGAGGGGACCGCGAGCAGGAGGAGCGCGGCCCCGAGGAGCGGCGCGCGCGCGACGGCCAGCGGTTTCCGCGTCATCCTGGTCTCCTGGGTGAGATTTCGCGCGTGGCGAGAGATATTGTTCCGATTCAGAACAATCATGGTCTCAATGTAACGTGCGTGTGAGACGGCACGCAACGCCGCACGACGGCCGAAAAGACGGCGTCACGCAGGGAAGCAGGGCCAGCGGAGAACCCCCTCTGCTGACTCTGCTTCTCTGCGTGAGACCTGCCGTTTGCCGGTGGAACGATGGAGGCGGCGCGCGCTACGGCGTCCCGTTCGAAGCCCGCGGGAGCGCGAGCGTGAAGGTGCTCCCGGCGCCGAGCGTGCTCTCGGCGGTGAGGTCGCCGCCCATGCCGCGGGCGAGGTCGCGGCTGATGGCGAGGCCGAGGCCGGTGCCCTCGGCGGTGCGGGTGAGGTCGGCGCGGACCTGGACGAAGGGCTCGAAGATCCGCTCCAGCTGGTCGGCCGGGATCCCGATCCCCGTGTCGCGCACGAGGACGCGAACGCGCTCGCCCTCGGCCTCGCACGAGAGCTCCACGCGGCCGCCGCGGTCGGTGAACTTGACCGCGTTGGAGAGGAGGTTCACCAGGATCTGCCGCACCTTCTCGGCGTCGGCGCGCACCGCCAGCCCCGGCGGGAACGGCGCCACCGCGAGCGCCAGCGCCTTCGCCCGCGCCTGGGGCGCCACCAGCGCCTCGGCCCCGGCCACCACGTCGGCCAGCGGGACGTCGGCCATCTCGTAGTGGACGCTCCCCGTCTCGAGCCTGGCGTAGTTCAGCACCTCGTTGATGAGCCCCAACAGGTGCCGCTGGCTCGTCTGGATGCGGCGGAGGTCCTCGCGCTGCTGGGGGGTGAGCGGCCCGCGGATCCCCATCTCCATCAGCTCCGCGTAGCCGCCGATGGCGTTCAGCGGGGTGCGGAGCTCGTGGCTCATCACCGCCAGGAACTCGCTCTTGGCGCGGTTGGCGCGCTCGGCCTCGGCGCGGGCGGCGTGCTCGGCCTCGAAGAGGCGGGCGCGCTCCACCGCCAGCGCCGCCTGCCGCCCCAGCGCCAGGAGGAAATCGCGCTCCTCGGGCGGAAAGGCCCACGGCGCGTCGAAGGCGAAGGAGATCACCCCCACCGTCTCCCCCGCGGCCGCCAGGGGGACGAACGCCGCCGCGGCCACCCCCGTCGCGTCCCACACCGGCGCGATGGGCGGAAAGCGCGCGTCCAGCCCCTCGGGCCCGGTCCGTCCCTCCACCCACACCGGCGCCTGCGTCAGGTAGCACTCGACCAGCGGGCTCCGGAAGTCGAGGGGCTGCCGCCGCACCTCCGCCTTCACCGGCTCGGGGAAGCCGACGGTCCGCAGGAGGACCAGCGCGTCGCCCTCGGCCGCCCGCGCCGCCAGCGCCCCGGTCCGCGCCCCCAGCGCCACCACCATGTCGGCCACCACCACGTCGGCCACCTCGTCGGTCGTCCGGGCGCCGGCCAGCGCCGCGGTGAGCGCCTGGAGCCGCTCGGCGCGGTCGCGGGCACGCTCGACCTCCGCCCGGGCGCGGTGCTGCTCGGTGACGTCGGTGCCGAGGGCGACGATCCCCGTGCGGGTGCCGTCGGCCTCGGTGAGGGGGACGTAGGCGAGGTCGACGATCCGCTCTTCCGGGGGCGCCCCCGGGGTGCGCTCCAGCCGCACGGGGAGCCCGCGCCCCATGAAGGGCTCGCCGGTGGCGAGGACGCGGTCGAGCTTCTCCTCGAACCCCTGCCCCCGCGCCTCGGGGACGGCCTCGAAGAGCGGCCTGCCGACGCCGTCGCGGTGGCCGATCAGCTGCTGGTAGGCGTCGTTGACGATCTCCAGGACGTGGTCGGGGCCGCGGAGGACGGCCATGAAGGCGGGGGCGCGGCGGATGACCTCCCGCAGCCGGGCGCGCTCGACCTCGACGGTGGCCAGGAGGCGCTCGCGCTCGGCCTCGGCGCGCTTGCGGGCGGTGACGTCGGTGAAGAGGATGCCGACCTTCCGCTCTTCGGGCGCGCCGGCGCGGAAGGCGTTGACGTCGAACCAGCGCCCCATCGACGGCGCGTGGTTCTCGAAGCGCGTCGGCTCGCCGGTGAACGCCACCCGCCCGTAGACCTCGAACCAGAACGGCTCGAGGCCGGGGACCACCTCGCGCGCCGTCCGCCCCACGGCGTCCACGAGCCCGGTCTGGCCGACGAACGCGGGGTTCGCCTCCAGGAAGCGGTAGTCGGCCGGCGCCCCCCGCGCGTCGAGGAGGACCTCGACCAGGCAGAACCCCACGTCGATCGACTCGAAGAGCGCCCGGTAGCTCGCCTCGCTCTCGCGGAGCGCCTCGGCCGAGCGCTTCTCGTCGGTGACGTCCTGCACCGTCCCCAGCCCGCGCACCGGGGGTGCGTCGGGACCCGGGCCCACGAAGTGGACGCGCCCCTTCACCCGGAGCCAGCGGACGGCGCCGTCCGGGTGGACGACGCGGTACTCCGTGGAGACGGGGGCGCGGAGCGCCGGGTCGAGCGCCGCGGCGATCTCGCGGCCGAGGCGCGGGCGGTCGCCCGGGTGGACCCGCGCGACGAGCTCGTCGAGCGTGGCTTCCGCGCCCAGGGCGTAGAGGGAGCGCGCGCGCTCGTCCATCCGGAAGCGCTCCGCGCGGAGGTCGTGCTCCCAGATCCCCAGGTCGGCGGCGCCGAGGGTCAGGCGGAGGCGCTCCTCGCTCTCGTGGAGGGCGCGGAGGAGGGCTTCCGTCTCGCCGCCGGCGGGGAACCCCGCGGTCTCGCCCATCGGATCGTCGTCGCTCGGTTGGCTGCAGAGGGTCTGTCCTCCCTTGCAAGTCGGCGGCCCGTCTGCGGGCGACGCGGGGTCACCCCCCACCCCGCTGCGCCACGATCCCGTGGGCGGCGGCCCACTGGCCCAGGTCGTGGCGGCGCAGCGCGGCGGCCATCAGCTCGGGGAAGAGGTCCGGGGTGCAGGCGAAGGCGGGGACGCCGAACGTCGCCAGCTCGGCCGCGACGCGGTGGTCGTAGGCGGGGGCGCCCTCGTCGCTCAAGGCCAGGAGGGCGACGAGGTTGACCCCCGAGGCGGCGAGGGCGGCGGCGCGCTTCAGCATCTCGGCCTGGTTGCCGCCCTCGAAGAGGTCGCTGACCAGGACGAGGACGGTGTCGGCGGGGCGGCGGACGACCTGCTGGGCGTAGGCGAGGGCCCGGTTGATGTCGGTGCCGCCGCCCAGCTGGATCCCGAAGAGGAGCTCGACGGGGTCGCCCAGGTTGTCGGAGAGGTCGACGACGGCGGTGTCGAAGGCCACCACGCGCGTGCTCACCGCCGGGAGCGAGGCCAGCACCGCGGCGAAGATCCCCGCGTAGACGCAGCTGGCGGCCATCGACCCGCTCTGGTCGATCAGGAGGACGATGTCGCGCAGCGACGCGCGCCGGCGCCCGAAGCCGATGCGGGTCTCGGGGATGACGGTGCCGAGCTCGGGGCGGTAGTTCTTGAGGTTGGCGCGGATGGTCCGGTCCCAGTCGATCTCGGCGTGGCGGGGGCGGCGGTTGCGGAGGGCGCGGTTGAGGCTCCCCGTCACCGCCTGCCGGAGCGGCTCGGCGAGGCGGCGCTCGGTCTCGCGGACGACGCGGCGGACGACCTCGCGGGCGGTGTCGCGGGTCTTGGCGGGCATCACCCCCTGGAGGGAAACGAGGGTGGCGACGAGGTGGACGTCGGCCTCGACCGCCTCCAGCGTCTCGGGCTCCAGGAGCATCCGGGTGAGGTTCAGCCGCTCCAGCGCGTCCTTCTGCATCACGCGGACGACGGACGACGGGAAGTACGAGCGCACGTCGCCCAGCCACCGGGCGATGGCCGGCGCCGAGCTCCCCAGCCCGCCGCCGCGCTCGGCGTCGTAGAGCGCGCCCAGCGCCCGGTCGAGGCGCTGGTCGTCGCCGGAGAGCCCCACGCCGGTGCCGTCGGCCTCGTCGCCCCCCAGCACCAGCCGCCACCGCCGCAGCCGCTCGTCTTCGCTCGTCATTCGTGGCTCCTCGCGTATTCAGGCACCGCTGACGGCAGGTCTCTCACAGGGGACACAGGGGAATTCCGGTGCGCACCGAAGCCCCCCCTGTGCCCTCTGTGTCCCCTGTGAGAGCCATCCTGCGGAGCCCGGATTCCACACTGCCGCTTCGAGCTCACGCCGAGACCTCCGCCTCGATGCCCAGGATGGCGGCGAGGAGGGGGAGGACCGCGTCCGCACGCTCCGCGTCGAACTCCGCCGTGCTCTCCCGGCCGGCCGAAGGGGCGACGGCGCCGCGGCGGGCCCGCTCGCCCAGTGCGCGGCGCTCGGGGGGCGCGAAGGTGGAGAAGGTGCGGCGGAGGAGGGGGAGGAGGGTGGTGAAGGCGTCGGCCGGGAGCGCGGCCAGCCAGGCGTCGAGCACGCCCCAGAGCGCGGCGTCGTGCAACAGCACCAGCGCGCTCCCGGCCAGGAACCCCTCCACCCACGCCCCCGCGAACGCCGGCTCCTGCGCGGGCGAGAGCGCCAGCCCCATCCGCCGCGCGGCCGCCTCGGCGTCCTCGGCGCCCAGGTCGAAGAGGAGGCGCGCCGCGCGGCCGGCCACCGCGCCGTGCACCCCCGCCTGGTTCGCCACGCGCCGCAGCGCGCCCGTCCAGTCGTCCCGGTGCCGCTCGTCCTGCAGCAGCGTGACGGCGCCGTGCACCTCGCCGACGGCGCGGAGGATGGCGGCGGCCGCGTCGTCGTCGAGCGAGGCGACCGCCGCCGGGAGCCCCACGGCGATGCGGGCGACGAGCGCGTCGACCACGTGCCCCAGCACCGCGCGGTCGCCGCCGCGGAC
>DATACF010000223.1:0-5884 GCA_036259235.1 Longimicrobium sp.
CGGCGAGGCCCTCGGGCGTCGGCGGGCGGCCGGGGGCGAGCCAGCCGTTGGCGCCGGGGCGGAGCCACTCGCGGATCCCGCCCACGTCGAAGGCGGCGGCCGGGACGCCGAACGCGCCCGCCTCCAGCCCCACCAGGCCGAAGGGCTCGGGCCAGACGCTGGGGACCGCCAGGAGCGAGGCGGCGCGGAAGAGGCCGGCGCGCGCCTCCGGCTCCACCCACCCGGGGAAGTCGGCGTCCACCCCCAGCGACGCCGCCAGCGCCTCCCACTCCGCGCGCTGCGGCCCGTCGCCCGCCATCGTCAGCGGGACGGGGCGGCCGATGCGCTCGGACGCCAGGGCGGCGGCGCGGACCAGGACGTCGCCCCCCTTGAGGCGCGTCATCCGCCCCAGGAAGAGGAGGCGGAAGGCATCGGGCGGCGGCGCGGGATCCTCCCCCGGCGCGGGGCCGGTCGTGGGGAAGAGGGGGACGGCGTGCGCCTTCGACGGGTGGACGCCGTTGCGGACGTACTCGTCGCGCATGGCGCCGCTGGCGGTGACGACGGCGGCGTAGGCCCCGAAGAGGGCGCGCTGGTCGTTGGCCCACCGCCACTGGTCCGCGATGTAGGGGAGATTCAGCCGCCCGTTCCGCCGCGGGACGTAGAGCGCCAGGCACGCCGGGCCGAAGACGCGCGCGCACGGCTCGGCGCGGGGGAAGAGGTGCGTCTTCTGACCGCCGATGCAGGTGCCGAAGTAGCCGTGCATCATCTTCACCACCGGGAGCGACGCCAGGAGCGCGCGCTCCACCTCCAGCGGCCGCATGTTGTGCGAGAAGCAGAGGTCCGGCGCCCACCCCCGCGCCGCGGCGAGCGCCGCCTCCGTCCCCCTCTCCGCCATCCCGAAGTGCGGCGCCCCCGCCGGCGCGGGCGAGCCCTCGCCCCCGTCGCGCAGGGGGTCGAGGTGGAGGAGCGCCACCTCGTGCCCCCGCGCGGCGAGCGCCGGCATCACGGCCGCGAGGTAGCTCTGCACCCCGCCCGCGTCGCCCACCCCGTCGTTGGCGAAGAGGATGCGCATCAGGTGAAGGCGGCGCACTCGGCGAAGCGGGCCAGCGCGTCCACGTTCCGCGTCCGGTCGCCGTCCACGCCGTTGCAGGGGTCGTCGCAGTCGACCGAATCACGCTCCGAGCAGTTGCGCGGGTGCCGGTAGTCCGGCGCGTCGTCGACGGCGGCGGCGTGCCCGGCCTCGTGCATCAGCGTCCGGCGCTGCTGCACCGGGCTGGAGAGGAAGAAGCGAGGGCAGATGATCATGCGGTCCAGCGTGTTGGGGACGTACGCCTGCGCCGCGCCGTTGCAGGTGGCGTCACGGCAGGTGCCCGCCTGGATGGGAACGCTCCGCAGCCGCCCGGCGATCCCCGACAGCGTCCCCGCCAGCGCGGAGAGGTCGGCGTTCTCGACGTCGAGGATGCGCCGCGCCACCCTCCGCAGGTGCGGGTCTCCGGTGCCGAGCGCCTGCACCGCCCGTCCCAGCACCCCCTCGGCCGCGAAGCGCACCGCGGTCAGGCGGGCGCGCTCCCGCGGGGTGAACTCGGTGGTGTCGATCCCCGGGCCCGGCGCCTCCCCCACGCACATCCGCCGCGACATCTCCTGGCGCTGCGCCTCCGACATCGCGGGCTCCGCGGCGGCCGCGGCGGCGTCACCCGCGCCGTCCGCCTGCCGCTGGAGCATCCGGGGCGCCGCGTTCACGGAGACGCGCGCGAAGTCGTGCCCCGCCCGCCCCTCGGGCGCGCCGGAGGGCCCCGTGGCGGCGGCGCGCGCGGGCACGAGCCCGGGGACGGGGAGCGGGCCCGCCGCGCGGCGTGGTTCGGAAAGGTGGGAGAAGAGCATCGGCCTCGCTCCGGTGGATGGCGGACGCGTCCTTCAGTCGATCCGCGCCAGGCGCAGGCACTCGCCCTCGAGCGCCCACGGGTCGTCGCAGGGGCGGAGGGGCTCGGCGCGCAAGCCCTGCGACGCGAGCTCGGCGATCACGTCCTCCCGGCCGATCCCCATCTCCTTCCAGAGCGTGGGGTGCATCTCCACGAACACCGCCAGCCCCGCGCCCACGCGCCGCAGCGTCTGCCGCGCGCCGCGGAGCACCTCCAGCTCGGCGCCCTCGACGTCGACCTTGATCACCGTCGGCGCGACGCCCTCCCGCGCGCAGAAGTCGTCGAGCGAGACGGTCTCCACCCGCGCCGTCCGATCGCCGGACGCGGAGCCGGAGGAGGACGGCGCGAGCCGGTTGGTCCCCGCGACGCCGTCCGCCACCAGCGCGGCCGACCCGCTCGACGACGAGACCGCGGCGCACACGGGCGTCACGACTTCGCGGAGCTCGTTGAGGAGGAGGTGCCGGACCAGGCCGTCGAACGCCTCCGGCGCGGGCTCGAAAGCGTAGACGCGGCCGCCGGGGTGCACCCACCGGGCGAAGAGAAGGGTGTAGGCGCCCACGTTGGCCCCCACGTCCAGCGCCACGCCGCCGCGGGCGGACGCCGCGCGGAACGCCGCGTACTCCGCGGGATTCCAGGTGACGAAACGGTACTGGGGGAGGAGGCGCACCCGCTCGCCCCCGGGGAGCGCCGCCACCACCCCGCGCCCGCCGCCCCGCAGCGAGATCACCGTGTGATAGGCCCGGCGCAGGACGCGGCGGACCGCGCCGCCGGGGACCATCCGCCCCAGGAGCGTCCCGGCCCGCTCCAGCGCCGAGACGCGCCGGTACGCCTCGCTCTCCGAGACCCGCGCTCGCTCTTCATCCATGCGCCCCTCCTTCGGTGGCCGCGCGCAGGATCGCTCCCAGCCGCGCGGCGTACCCTTCGACCGAGGCGATCGCCTCGATCCTGAGCCGCGCCACCGTCCCCATCTCCCGGCGCCGCTCGGGGGAATCGACCAGCGCGCGCATCGCCTCCGCCAGCGCGCGCGCGTCGCCAGGGGGGACGAGGAGCCCCGTCTCGCCGTCGAGCACGATCTCGGGGACCGCGTTGATCGCCGTGCCGACGACGGGGAGCCCCGCCGCGGCCGCTTCCTGGAACACCATCCCGAACGCCTCCCCCCGGGTGGGCATCACGAACAGGTCCGCCTCCCGCCAGAGGTCGAGCCAGGCGCGCGTGTACGCCTCCACCCCGCGCCTCACCTCGACCCCGGGCGGCAGGGCGCCGACCTCCGCGGCGGTGACGAGCACCAGCCGCGCCCGCGCCGCGAAGCCGCCCTCGCGCCACGCCGCCAGCAGCGCCGGCCCGCCCTTCCGCGCCCAGTCGCCGCCGACGAAGAGGACGCGCACGGGGGCGGACGGGTCGCGCGCCGTCCGCTCGTACCGCTCCTCCGCCCACTCCGGGTCGAAGCCCTCCAGCGGAACGGGATACGGCATCACGTGCACCTTCCCCGCGCACTCCGGCTGTCCGGCGACCAGGTCGTCGGCCGCCCACCGCGAGGGGGAGACGATGGCCGCGGCGGCGGCGAAGACGCGGGCGTCGGCGCGGGCGCCGGGGGCGTAGTCGATCCGCGCGGAGGGCGGCGCCTCCAGGCTCGCCAGCCGCTGCGTGGCGTCGATGGAGACCACCGACGGCGTCGCCCTCATCCGCGCCACGCTGGCCCACGCGGTGGCCTGCGTGTGGAAGTGGAGGACGTCGAAGCGCCTCCCCCGCCCCTCCAGCGCCCCGATCCGCCGCGCCGCCAGGAGCCCCGCGTTCAGCTCGGCCCGGAAGCGCGGGAAGGTGAGCGCCGCGCCGGGGAACGACGCCCCGCTCCGCGGCCCCGCGCAGAGGAGGCGGCGGACGACCCGGTCGCCCGTCGTCAGCCCCTCGGAGAGGTCCACGTGCTCCGCCTCGACGCGATCGTCCGCCGCCACCGCCTCGCGCAGCACCCGCGCCACCGAGCGGTGCCCCAGGATCCCCGAGTTGACGAAGAGCGCCCGCAGCCGCCCGTCGCCCCCGGCGTTCGAGACGACGCCGGGCGCGCTCACGGCGCCCGCGCCACGAAGCGGACCACGGCGCCCGCCGAGGCGTGGATGGCCGCGGGGGCGAGGCGCTTCCCCAGCGGCGTCTCGACGGAGTAGCCGTACGCCCGGAGGACGTCCAGCATCGCCTCCGGCCGCTCGCCCCGGCGCTCCAGCTCGTCGAGGTGGAACTCGAGGAAGAGGAGGGGCCTCCGGCGCCGGAGGAGGCCGGCCGCGCCGCGGAGCACCTCGGCCTCCGCGCCCTCCACGTCGACCTTCACCACGTCCGGGTCCGCCCCGAGCCGCGCGCACTCCGCGTCGAGCGACACCACCTCCAGGTCGAAGGTCTCCTCGCCCGGCGACGGGTCGAGGCGGATGAGCCCCATCGCGTCCGTCGCCGCCCGCGTCCGCCCCGGCGCCGCGCCCACCGCCGCCGCGCGCACCGTCATCCGCCCGCCCAGCCCGTTCGCCTCCGCCATCCACTCCGCGTCGCGCGCCAGGCTCGGGGACGGCTCGTACCCCACCGCCCGGTTCTCCGGCCGCGCCAGGGAGAAGACGGCCGAGAAGAGCCCCCGGTGCGCCCCCACGTCGAAGAGGAGCCCGCCCGCCTCCCGCGCCGCGCGGAGGAAGCCGTGCATCTCCTCGACCGACGCGCCGTTGTCGCGGAAGTGGTAGGCGAGGTCCTCCCGCGCCTCCGGCGGCGCCAGGAGCCTGGGGACGCCGTCGAGCGAGACGAGGAGCGACGTCCCCTCCTCCCGCACCCGGAACCCCAGGTCCACCGCCGCCGCCCGGTACCCGAAGAGCCGCCCCCGCAGCGGCGCCTTCACCGCCTCGGGGAGGAAGCGCCCCAGCAGCCCCCGGATCGCGCGCGGGGTCAGCACGGGGCCCCGGCGGGATGCACTTCGAGCCAGATCGACCGGCATCCGCGCGGCTGCCTGGCGGCCGAAGCCGCGGCGACGACGGCGCGAAGCCTCCCTTCGGAGGCCGCGAGGCCGGTCCGGCGCGCGCGGGCCGAATCGCGCGGCGAGGCCGGCGGCGTGGAGTCCGCGGAGGCGGACTTCGTGCCGTTCCAGCCCCCGGTTTCAACCGGGGGTTTCCAGAACCGGGGGTCGCTCATGGCGACGATCATCGCGCCTCCCATCACGATCACGATCCCTCCACGGCGGGCACCAGCCGCAGCCGCGCCAGCACCGTCCGCAGCCGCTCGGGGAGCGGGAGGCCGGCGTAGAGCGGGCGCATCGTCCACAGGTACAGCACCCCGAGCGCGGGCGCCAGCGCCAGGGGAATCCACACCGAGACGTTCCACCCGATCCACCCCACCGCGGCGCCCAGCGCGAGGAGGAAGACCCCGCGCGCCGCCCACGGCCCCAGCGCCTCGCGCCAGAGCGCCGCGTGCCCCAGCCCCGTCGTCCGCCGCAGCATCGCCGCCCCGGCCGGGTACGCCACCAGCGCCGTGCTCGCCACCGCCGCGGCGGCGACGCCAGCCAGCCCGAACGCGCGCCCCAGGAGCACCGCCGCCCCCAGGTGGAGCGCCCCCTGCGCCAGCGCCGCCCACCCCGCCTGCACCCGCGCCCCCAGCGTCGCCGACGTCGCGAAGAGCCCGTGCGAGAGCGAGTGCGCGACGACCACCAGCGCCAGGAGCGCGTTCAGCCCCACCCCGCCGAAGCGCGGACGGCCCACCCAGAGCGCCACGAAGCTGGGGTTGAACGCCAGCACCCCGCACGCCACCGCCCCCGCGCCCAGGAGGACGAGGCGGAGGATGGAGACCGTCACCTCGCGGAGGCGCGCCTCGCGCCCCTCGCCCCTGAGCTGCGCCAGCCCCACCAGCCCCGCGTCGGGGACCTGCCAGCTCATCTGCATCGCCACCTCGCCCAGCTTGGCCGTCATCGCGTACACCACCGCCGCCCCGGGCCCCGCCACCGAGAGGACGACGATCCCGTTCGAGGC
>DATACF010000224.1:0-5531 GCA_036259235.1 Longimicrobium sp.
GGGGGGCCCGGCCGGGCCCGGCCGGGGCCGGCCGTCAGACGGGCGAGAAGTAGAGCGTGTTCGCCGCCGTGGAGGGGTCGCGGAGCGTGGTGTAGAAGATCCCCACCTCGACCCCCAGCGACGCGTTCCCGACGGCGCCGAGGTGATGCCCGAAGACGTGGAGCGCGAACCCGCTCGGCATCTGGAACTGGTTGGAGGTGAGCTTCACGAAGGCGGCCAGGAGCTGCGACGGGAAGAAGATCTCGCTGTCGGAGAGGGCGAGGTTGCGGAAGGCCGGGACCTGCGCGGTCGCGTTCGCCAGGACGGGGTCGAGGTGAATGGCCAGGAAGGCGCTCCCGCGGACGACGACGTTGCTCCCGCTGGTCTGGACGCGCCCCTCCTGCAGCGCCCGCTTCAGCGCCGCGGTCTGCTCGCCGCTGTCGAGGGGCGCTCCCGTCCCGGTGCCGAAGAGGCGCACCAGGCCGAAGACCACGCAGTCCTCCACGTTCACGAACACCTGCGCGTCGAGCAGCGCCAGGAAGTGGCCGTAGGTGATTCCCGTGGCGGGGGGGGCGAACGCGGTCTCCGCCGTGCCCCTGCGGCGCGGGCGGGCCACGCGCGCCTCGGCGTCCCGCTGGCCGGTGTGGCCCAGGATCGCCACGACCTCCGACAGGAAGCCGGCCATGTCGTCCACCCGCTGCGCCGCGCCGAGCTGGGCCACCCCCTTCGTGAGGTCGCGCAGGGCGGCGCGGAGGTCGACCTTCTGGAGGCCGGCGAGGGCGGCCGTCTCCGCCTTCCCCGTGGCCGCGCCGGGCGCCTTCGGCGTCCCGGTCCCGGACACCCGCCCCCCCGTCGTGGGAGAGCCCTGCGCGACGGCGAGGGAGAGGACGTTGCACCCGGTCATCCGCAGCCGGTCGGCCTGGGCCACGGTGACCACGTGGGTGCTCCCGACGGTGAGGAAGGAGCAGTTGTCGAAGTGCACCTGGTCGCACGCCTCGAAGCGCAGGGGGCGGTCGACCCCGCTGGCCTCCACGTCGAGGTCGCGGAGGATGAACGACGCCAGCGGGCCCACCAGGAGCGGGGCCTTGAGGAGGATCTTCGTCCCCGTCCCGCACCCGCTGATCTTCACCGCCCCGCCCGGCGCCTTCACCGGGAGCGCGGTCTCGACCGTGTGCTCGCCGCGGAGGAGGCAGAGGCACCGCGACCCCTTCTCGGGGATGTTCGCGAGCGCCTGGGCGAGCGTCTCGAAGTCGCCCCCCGGCCCCACCGTCAGCTCGCACCCGCCGCCGCGGTGGGCGCAGAGCCAGTCGATCGCCTCCTGCACCGTCTCGACCGCGCCCGGCATCCCCGCGCACGCCCCGGGGCGGTACGCCACCTCCCAGGCCACGCTCAGGGAGGCGTTGAAGAGGATCGGCGGGTGGACGGGGGCGCCGTCCAGGAGGAGGCGCGCCTCCACGAGCTGGTGCTGGTTCCCGGGGTCGACGAACCACCAGCACTCCGCCAGCCCGTTCGCGCCGATGGGGATGTCGACCTGGGCCAGCCCGTCGTCGGTCGTCGTCGCCGAGACCGTCCCCGCCCCCTTCCCCTCGACGCGGCGGAAGCGGACCATGGCCCCCGCGTGGCAGGCGCCGTTCGCCATCCCCACCACCAGCGGGAGCCCCAGCGGCACCCGCCCCCCGGAGGTGGGAGAGATCCCCGGCCGCGCCTCCTGCCCCGCCCCGCTCACGTAGTGGAGGGCGGGGACGGCGGTGAGCGGCGCGAAGAGGCAGCGGCAGTCGGAGACGAGCTCGACGCTCCCCGCGGCGTTGTCCAGCCGCCGCACCACCGCCAGCCGGCAGTAGTGGTGCGTGATCCCCCGCGGCCGGAGCGCGGCGGGATTCGCCCCTTCGCGGGGCCATTCGACGCTCCCGCTCTGCGCGTCGGCGGTGGCGGTGCGGGCGGGGACGAGCCACCAGTCGCCGGTGTGGTACGTCCCGCCGTCGAAGCGGACCTGCACCCCGTCCTCCAGCGTGGCGTAGACGTCGGCGTCGGGGTTGGCGCTGGTCTTCACCACCCCCACCCCGTCCCACCGGCGGAGCTTGGGGGTGCGCGCGGGGGTGACGCCGTCCGTGCTCCCCAGCGCCGAGGGGGCGGTGCGGAAGACGACGGCGCGGGTGGTGGGGTCGACCCGCTCGATCTGGAGGAGCTGCCCGGGGAGGCCGTTCAGCTCGTGGTGGTCGTCGGTGATCTCGGCCCACTGCCCGGCGCGGAAGTCGAGGACGTCGTCGACCCCCAGGCTCTCCACCGTCACCCTCCGCTCGGCGGGGTCGAGGGTGAGGATGCGGGAGACGACGATCCCGTTGTCGCGGCTCCACTTCCAGGTGGCGCCCGAGGCGCCGGCGCCGACCACCTTGCGGAGCCTGGGGAGGTCGGCCGCCTGCGGCGCGGGGAAGGTGCCGGTGAGCGTCAGCGTCTTCGACCCCGCGCTCCAGGTGACCACCTGGGCCACGAAGCCCGCGGCCGCGTCGCTCCCGGCGGCGGTGAGGTAGAGCTCGACGGTGTCGCCGGGGGCGTAGGCGCCCGCGACCCCCGAGGCCAGCGTCACCGTCCGGGCCACCGGGTCGGCGGCGGTCACCGCCACCCCGGTGTCGGCGGCGGCGAGGTCGAGCGCGGTGCCGGCGGCGTGGACCTCGACGCGGTAGAGCTGGTTCTCGATCCCCCGGTACCCGGCGCCGGGGGGGAGCTCGCAGGGGCCGGGGTCGCCCGGGTCGGGCTCGGCGCGCGCGCGGAGCCTCCCCGTCGACGCCGCCGGGAGCGTCCCGTCGCCGCACCCGGGGGCGACGCCGCCCGTGGCGAGGGGGAGGGCGCGCACCTGCCAGACGGTGCGGGTGCGGGTGGCGGTGTCGGGGCCGCCGAGCGCCGTCTCGCGCAGCCGCGGATCCTCGAGCGCGGTGACGTGGCGCTCCCAGACGTCGAGGTAGAGGAGGTGGTAGCCGGGAGTGAGGCGCCGGCCGTCGCCGGTGGTGTCGGCCCACCCGCCGGGCAAGTCGGGCTGCCAGACGTACGACACCGGCCGCTCGGCCTCGACCAGGACCCCGTCGACGTAGTAGCGCCCCGCCCCCAGGAGGAGGTCGCCGGCCGTCTTGCCGTCGCCGGGGGGGAGGTACTTCGCCAGGTCGCCCGCCGGGACCGCCGAGAAGGGGGTCACGGCGAAGGCGGCGTGGTGGAGGGGGCCGCCGCACCCGCCCAGGGTGTCGAGCGCCTCGGTCTCGGCGCGCTGGCGCGCGAGGTCGGCCTGCTCGTTCCAGTCGGCGTCGAGCTGCACGCGCCCCTGCTGCATGCGGACGCCGCTGTAGTGGCGCGTGGGGTCGAAGGTGGAGCGGCTGAAGTCGCCCTTCATGGGATCTCCGCGGGCCTGGGAGTGCGTGAGTGCGGAAGCGCGTGAGTGCGCTGATGCGTCGGCGCGAAGGGCGAAGGCGCGGGCTCCCCGCCCTTCGCCCGTTCGTCATGTGGCGTGGAAGAGGCCGGCTTCGAGGCCGAAGCGCAGGTACTCGTCGAGGCGCGACCGCAGGTGCGCCTCGCGGCGGGGGAGGTGGAGGTCGTGGAAGACCCCCATCTCCGACTCGTCGTCGGCGCCGCGGCGGATCTCCGACGGGGCGCGGGCGGGGAGGAGCGCGTACCAGGGGTCGCCGTAGCGGCGCGAGAGGGGGACGGGGCGCACGGCGGCGTCCTCGGACTCGCGCGGGGGCTGGCACTGGAAGCGGCGGGGGGTGCGCGACCCCGGCGGGACGTAGCTGAAGCGCGCGCACCCCGTCTGCCGCCGCCGCGCCACCACGGGGCCGGGCCAGGCGGCGGGGTCGTCGCCCGGGGCGACGGCGGCGAGGAGGATCGTGTTGGAGACCAGCTCCAGCGCGTCCGCCTTCACCTTCCCGAACACCGTCGCGTCCTCCACGACGAGCGTGGCGCCGAAGCGCGCCTCCGACGCGGCGGGGCCGGGGGCGGCGAAGGCGACGCCATCGACGCCGCAGGCGTCCAGCACCGAGTCGGCGATCCGCACGTGGGCGTCCAGCGGGGCGCGGACGCCGCCGGTGATGGAGTGCTCCACCGTAACGCGCGTCCCGGCGTCCTCGACGACGAGGGAGGGCTCCTCGGGCGCCGCGGGGGTCCCGTCGGGGCCCAGCGCCAGGCCGGGGACGAGGGTGCAGTGGCGGACGCGGAGCGTCCCCAGCCCCTGCCCGGCCCCCGAGGCGACGCGGACCGGGGCCCCGGCGATCAACAGCCCGTCGAGGACCACGGAGCCCTCGGGCTGGCCGCTCACCTCCAGCGGCGCGGCGAGGACCAGGGTGGGGCGGACGCCGTCGGCGGCGCGGAGCGTCACCCGCCGCGCCCCGGCGGCGATGGAGAGGGCCTCGGCGTAGCGCATCCCGTCGGCCACCTCCACCACCCCGGCCTGCCCGGGGGCGAGTACGGGCGCGAAGCCGTGGTGGAAGGTCGCCAGCGGCGGGAGGGGCTGCGCGTCGGCGAAGCTCATCCGCCCCAGCACCGGGTCCACCGCCAGCGCCTTCCCCGCCGGGGGCGCTCTCCAGGTGGAGAGGTCGCAGACGGAGACGTCCGCGACGGCGATCTCGGCGACCGCCCCGCCGCCGTCGCGCGCCTCGACGAGGAGGCTGCGGCCGCGGCCGTAGTGGTCGGCGGGGCGGGCGCGCATGGCGCGGCGGCGGATGGGGGCGGGGACGTTGAGGGGCCCGGCGAGCCCCGCGGGGTCGTCCTCGGTGATGGGGAGGTTGAAGAGGGGCGCGTCGTTCCCCAGGGGGGAGAAGCGGAAGCGCCGCGCCCCGTCGGACGGGTCCGCCACCGCCGGGGAGCGGGTGAGGCGGTACGCCTGGAGGCGCCAGAGGAAGATCCCGACGTTGGGGATGTTGTAGCGCCCGTGCCCCCCCCCGATCCGGCGGACGTCGGCGGTGTGGGGGAGGTCGGTCTCCCCCTCCTGCCGCTCGAAGGGGCCGCCCAGGTCCTCCAGCCGCCGCGCCTGGCGCACCGAGACCCAGCTCCGGTTCTGGGGGCGGAGGTGGTTGAGGCGCTGCGTCGTCGCCAGGAGCTCGAAGAACTCCACGGCGCGCGCGTCGAGCCCGGTGACGTCGCGGGCGATCCGCTCCAGGACGTGCGCCGTCCCCTTCCGCCGCCGCCACGCCAGGGTGTTGGCCACCTCGGCGCGGGGGGTCAGCGGGTCGGGGGGGAGCCCCTCGACCCCCAGGAGGTCGCCGATGTAGGGGAGGACCCAGGGGGCGGCGGTCTCGACGAACTGGTCGTCGAGGAGCTGCTCCAGGCTCTCCTCCAGCACCGCCGCCTGCCCCGCGATCACCTCCAGGAGGGCGTGGAGGGGCCCCGGCGCGCCGTCCGGCTGCGTGTCGCGGACGCGGTAGACGGCGGGGAGGAGCTCGTAGAGGCGCGCTGCGTCGAAGCTCATGGGAGCACCTGGATGTCTTCGGGGCCGAGGTCGACGACGAGGAGCTCGGCGCCCTCGGCGTCCTTCCCCGGGTCGCCGGGGCGGGGGGCGGCGGCGGGGAGGTCGC
>DATACF010000225.1:0-5665 GCA_036259235.1 Longimicrobium sp.
GCCCTCGCGCTCGCCGCCGCCGCGCACGTGGACGCGACGGCGCAGGCGTCGCGCGGCGCGCTGGCGCCCGGGACCTTCGCCGTCACGCACGTCACGGTGGTGCCGATGACGGGCGCCGGCACGGTCCTCCGCGACGCCACCGTCCTGGTCCGCGACGGACGGATCGCCGCCGTGGGGCCGGCGGCGCGGGTGCGGGTCCCGGCGGGGGCGCGGCGGATCGACGGGCGGGGGAAGTTCCTCGTCCCCGGCCTCGCCGACATGCACACGCACCTCTTCTCCGACGACAGCGCCATGGCCCACGACTCGGTGGCGCCGTACGAGCTGGGGGTGATGCTGGCGAACGGGGTGACGGCCACGCGGCTGATGATCGGCACCCCCGAGCAGCTGGCCCTCCGGACCGCCGTCGCCGAGGGGCGCGTCGTGGGCCCGCAGCTCTGGGTCGCGAGCCCGCAGCTGGCGGGGCGGCCGTACGACAACGGGATCGCCGTCACCACGCCGGAGGAGGCGCGCGCGGCGGTGCGCCGGGTGGCGGCGGAGGGGTACGACTTCGTCAAGCTGACGCTCTTCATCCCCCCCGACGTCTACGAAGCGGTGATGGACGAGGCGGCGCGCGCTGGCGTCCGCGTCGTCGGACACGTCGACACGCGGGTGGGGATCGAGCGCGCCCTCGCGGCCGGGCAGCCGGTGGAGCACCTCGACGCCTACTTCGAGGCCGTCCTCGCCGACTCGGCCCCCTCGCGCGCCTCCCTCACCCAGCAGGGCGTCTTCCGGCTGGAGAGCTGGCGGAGCCTCGACCACGTGGACGACCGGAAGATCGCCGCGATCGGCGGAGCGACGGCGCGGGCGCCGGGGTGGGGGAAGTGGACCTCGCCCACGCTCAACGTCTTCAACGACGCCTTCGCGGTGGGCCCGGCCGAGGCGGAGCTCCGCGCCCGCCCCGAATGGGGGATGCTCCCGCCCCGCTTCCGCGACAGCTACCTGGCGGGGCGCGCGCGCTACTGGAGCGCGGCCGCGGCGGAGGTCCGCACCCCGGAGCGCCGCCGCCGCTACGTGGAGGTCCGCAACGCGCTGGCGAAGGCCATCGCCGACTCGGGGGGCAAGGTGCTGGCGGGGTCCGACACGCCGGAGTGGTTCCACCTCTACGGGTGGGGGCTGCACCGCGAGCTGGAGGCGCTGGTGGGGGCGGGGCTGTCGCCGTACCAGGCGCTGGAGGCCGCCACCCGCAACCCGGCCGAGTTCCTGGGCGCGCTGTCGGAGTGGGGCACCGTCGAGCCGGGGAAGCGCGCCGACCTCGTCCTCCTCGCCGCCGACCCCCTCGCCGACATCCGCAACACCGCGCGGATCGAGGGCGTCTCCGCCGGCGGCCGGTGGCTCGGCCGCCCGGCGCTGGACGCGATGATCCGCGACGCCGCCGTCCGGCTGGGCGGCTCTCCGGGACCGGTGGGCGGTCCGTAAGCCCGTCGCGGACCCGACGAACGACAGGTCTCACGCAGAGGAGCAGAGCCAGCAGAGAACCGCATGGGGTTTCTCTGCTGACTCTCCTCCTCTGCGTGAGACTTCTTTCGCCGTTCGTGGAAGAAAGACCCTTGCGTCTCCCCGGTGTTATAGTTAGCCATAACACCCGATCGCCATCTCCCTCCCCGCCCTTCTCGCCCGCCCCCTCACGCGCGACGGATGATGGACCTCGAGTGGAGCGACGGGCAGCCGATCTACCGCCAGCTTCGCGACCGGGTGGCCGCGATGATCCTGGACGGGGTGCTGGGCGAGGGCGACCCGCTCCCGTCGGTCCGCACCGTGGCGGCCGAGTACCGCGTCAACCCGCTCACCGTCCTCAAGGGCTACCAGCAGCTGGTGGAGGAGCGGCTGGTGGAGACCCGCCGGGGGCGGGGGATGTTCGTCGTCCCCGGCGCCCGCGACCTCCTGCTGGAGGGCGAGCGCGAGAAGTTCCTCACCGAGCAGTGGCCCCGCATCCACGCCACCATCCTCCGGCTGGGGCTCGACCCCGCGGAGCTGCTGCACCCGCCGAAGCCGTCCACCGACGCCCCGGAGGAGGGTCGCTGACGCCATGCCCTGCATCGAAGCCCGCGGCCTCCGCAAGACCTTCGGCCCCACCGTCGCCCTCGACGGCCTCGACCTCCGCGTCGAGGAGGGGCGCATCCTCGGCCTCGTCGGCCCCAACGGCGCGGGGAAGACGACCGCGCTCAACGCCATCCTGGGGCTCACGCGCTACGAAGGCGCGCTGACCGTCCTCGGCCGCGAGCCCTGGCGCGAGCGCGACCGGCTGGCGCGCGACGTCTCCTTCGTCGCCGACGTCTCCGTCCTCCCGCGGTGGATGAAGGTGTCGCAGGCGCTCGACTACGTGGCCGGCGTGCACCCGCGCTTCGACCGCGCCAGGGCCGAGGCGTTCCTCGCCCGGACCGACGTCCCGCGGGGCGCCCGGGTCCGCGCGCTGTCGAAGGGGATGGCGGCCCAGCTCCACCTGGCGCTGGTGATGGCCGTCGACGCGCGCCTCCTGGTGCTCGACGAGCCGACGCTCGGGCTCGACCTCCTCTACCGCAAGGCGTTCTACGACGCGCTGCTGAACGACTACTTCGACGGCGCCCGCACCATCGTCGTCTCGACGCACCAGGTGGAGGAGCTCCAGGGCGTCCTCACCGACGTCGTCTTCCTCGACCGCGGGCGGGTCGTGCTGGAGTCCGAGATGGAAGCGTTCGAGCAGCGCTTCGCCGAGCTCTCGGTCCACCCCGACCGGGCGGCCGAGGCGCGGGCGCTGGGCCCCCTGCACGAGCGCCAGGGGCTCGGCCGCGCCGTCCTCCTCTTCGACGGCGCCGACCGCCGCCGCCTCGCCGCGCTGGGCGAGGTGCGGACGCCGGGGATCGCGGACGTCTTCCTGGCGGTGATGGGAGACCGCGGACCCCGCGGAAACGGAGGGGAGCGATGAGCGCCCCGTCCGCCGCCGTCCACGACGCCGACGTGGAGCCGCGGGAGGCCGCGCCCGCGCCGCCGAAGCGCACGCGCCCCTTCTACTGGTCGGTGCGGCGCGAGCTGTGGGAGAACCGCGCGGTGTACCTGGCGCCGGCGGGCGTCGCCGCCTTCGCGGTGTTCGCCCTCGTCCTCCACGCGGGGACGATGCCGAGCCACATGCCGGGGATGCTGGCGAACGACCCCGCCACCCCCGGGTCGGCGCCGGTCACCTACAACGTCGCCGCGCTCCTGATGCTGGCGACCGCCTTCATCGTGGCGGCGTACTATTCGCTCGAGGCGCTGGGCGGCGAGCGGCGCGACCGGAGCATCCTCTTCTGGAAGTCGCTCCCCGTCTCCGACCGCACGACGGTGCTGGCGAAGGCGACGGTGCCCCTCGTCGTCCTCCCGCTGGTCACCTTCGCGGCGATCGTCGCGATGCACCTCGCCCTCCTCCTGCTGAGCACCGTGGCGCTCGTCGTCCAGGGCTACTCGGCGGCGCCGCTGTGGCGGGCGCTGCAGCCGCCGCGGATGTGGGGGTCGCTCCTCTATGCCGTGGGGGCGATGGCGCTCTGGCACGCGCCGCTCCACGCCTTCCTCCTCCTGGTGTCGGGGTGGGCGCGGCGGACGGCGGTCCTCTGGGCGGTGCTCCCCCTCCTGGCCGTCGGCGTGCTGGAGAAGCTCACCTTCGACACGACGCGCGTGGCCGCGTGGGCGCAGTACCGGCTGGTCGGCTGGTACCCGGAGGGGTTCGACGGCGGCACCCCCGGCGGCGTCCCCTTCGGCTCGGCGACGGCGATCGCGCCCGGGAGGCTGCTCGCCGCGCCGGGGCTCTGGATCGGCCTCGCGCTCGCCGCCGTCTTCCTCGCCGCCGCCGTCCGCCTGCGCCGGTACCGCGAGCCGGGCTGATCGTCCGGACGCCTCCAGGCAGGTCCCGCGACGTCCCATTGCGGACGGCCGATGCCGGGCGATACGATCGATCCGACCTCGCCCGGTCCATCGATCCCCCTCCTTACGGGACCCCAGACCATGATCCTCTCCTCCTCTCCGAGGGTCCGGCGCCTGCTCGCGGCGCCGGCGCTCCTGCTCGCCCTGGCGGCGTGCGCGACGAACCCGTCCGGCCCCGGCGGCCCCGCGCCGGACTCCGGTGGCGGGCTGATGGCGCTCTACAACGCGTCGATCCCCTCCGCGGCCGTGTACCGCCCGCAGGACGTCCTCCCGCTCAAGGCCGCGGTGGCCGACGCCGAGGGGCGGGTGCGGGTGGCGACGTACACCAACTGGGGCGGCTATCACGCCGACAGCACGATGACGCTCTCGCGCGACGTGTGGGTGACGCTCTCTCCCGAGGTCCGCGACTCGTGCCGCACCTTCGGCGCGGAGACGACGCTCCGGCTGGAGCAGCTCCTCGGCCTCCCGCCGGGCGCGGGGTACGACCGCTTCGCCGAGATGAGCGTGCGGCTGGAAGACCTCTTCCGCCCCGCGGCCGACCCGGCGGTCACCACCACGCGCCCGTGCCCGGACAGCGTCTCCGGCGGGTGCGGCACCCGCTTTCCGCCGGGCGTCTCCCCCGCGCACGTGCGGTGGATCGCCGACACCATGCTCGACCACTGGACGATCCCGAACGGCTATCCATGGACGCGGCTGGGCTACACCTACAACTGGCACCCCGGATCTCCGCGCTACGGCGCCTCGGAGTACGTGGTCCGGGCGGGCTCGCAGGTCCGCGTCCTCTCCGTCACCCCCGCGGCGGAGTACTGCGCGGGAGGATGACCGCCTGCTCGCCGCCATCTGCTTCACCTCGAAGATGGCGCTCGCCCGCTTGAAGCATCGACGATTCCGCTGAACGGGCGGTGCGGGGTCTCTCGCGAAAGGCGCGGAAGGCGCGGAGGAGCTTCTCCACGCCCTCCGCGTCTTTTCGCGTGGATACCCCGATGCCGCATCGGAGTGTGCAATCGATCTCGCCCACGATCGGGGTCTCGTGCTCACCCAGGCCGTGCCAACTGCGTGATCGGGGGGATATGGAGCAGGGGCCGGCTTCCGCGCCGACCCTCCTGATTACGTGGTTTGCGATGCTGGCGGACGCCGATCGACGGGGGGAAGGACCGAAGGGGCCTCTTCGAAAAAATTTCGATACTCATCTCCGCCTCGGGCTCCACGGTGGAGCGCGGGCGTTCCTCTCCCGGACGTGACTGCCTCTCGGCGCCTGCTCTGCACGTTCCGTCCAGGGAACGGGGATGAGAACGGCCCGGGGGACCGGCTGGCGAGAGCGTCCGTTCGCCGGCCGGGCGCACCGTCTACTGACAGATACATTCGCGACAGACTTCGTCCATGCCCTTGACGGACTTCTACTTTACGCCCTAAATAGTACGACAAACACTCACGCGCCCGCCCCCGCGGCGAGCACGCACTTCGACCGGTTTGGGTCTCCCCGGAGATCCTCGCCGCTTTTTTGTCGCCGCCGACCGGCGGTGCGCCAACGAGCCGACATTCCGCGACGCTTCTGGTGATGACCCGATCCATCCATCCGCCGACTTCCCCGCAGCAGGGGACGCGCGTCCACGGTCCCGCGGGCGAGCCGCCGCCGCTGGCCGCCGGCGAGCGCGCGCGGACCGCGCACGGCTGGAACGGGCCCGCCCGCGCCTTTCCCGCGGAAACGCTGCACGCGCGCTTCGAGGCGTGGGCCGACCGCACCCCCGGCGCGCCC
>DATACF010000226.1:0-3565 GCA_036259235.1 Longimicrobium sp.
ATCCGCTGCTGCTGCTGCTGCTGCTGCTGCTGCAACAAGTGTTGCACAATCGCCACGCGCGCCGACGGGTCCCGCCCAGTCCGCGCAGGCGGACTTTCAACCGCCTGGGGGGAACCCGACGCCCACGCCCCGCTCCGCCGCGCTCGCCAATGCCCCCCGGTCCCCGCACTTTCGCACTTTCGCACTTCCCCAACCCGCATTCGGCATTCGATTTGCACTTCGGGGGGCGCAACGGCGGTCGCGGTACAGAGTGCCGCCGAGGAGGGAACTCTAGAAGCGAGGGAGATATGTCGATCCTGTGGATGATCATCATCGGTCTGATCGCCGGCGCCATCGCCAAGCTGATCATGCCGGGCCGCGACCCGGGCGGCATCGTCGTCACCATCCTGCTCGGCATCGCCGGCGCGCTGCTGGGCGGCTTCCTCTTCGGCGGGAGCGACGGGCGCGTGGGGATCATCGGGTCGATCGTCGGCGCCCTGATCCTGCTCTTCGTCTATCGCCTCATGGTCGGCCGGCGCGCGCGCGTCTAAGCGCTCGCCCACGGCAGGACGACGCGAAGCCCCCGCCGGATGCCGGCGGGGGCTTCGTCGTCCTTCGACACCCATCCTTCGGACGATCCGAGATCAGGCAGCGCCCGCGACCCCCTCGGCCAGCATCTCCTCCATCCGCGAGAGGCAGCGCGAGAACTTCTTCCCGTACGGCCCCGCCAGGAAGGAGCGGGGGAAGAGCTCGCCCAGCGGGCCCTGCGACGAGGCGGCGAAGGGGACGGCGCCGTCGTAGAGCTTGTCGACGAAGTGGACCCAGCGGAGCCCCTCGTAGATGTACCCGATCGGCGCCAGCCCCGAGACCAGGACCGCGTCGACCGCCTCGGCGAGGGCGGCGTAGCGGATGGGGTGCACCTCGCCGAGCCCGGCCACCAGCGCGCGGAAGTCGGCGAGGAGGGCGCGCGGGCCCGCGGCGGCGGCCGCGCGGCGGAGGTCGGCGTCGGCCAGGAAGTAGGCGCGGCCGGGGTCGGCCTCGAAGTGGCGGTGGCGGAAGTCCTCGCCGGCCACCTCCAGGACCTCGAAGGCCGAGGCCAGCTCCTCGATCTCGGCGGTGAAGCTCTTCTGGGCGAAGCGCCCGCGCCCCAGCTCGTCGGGGACGGTGTTGGAGGTGGCGGCCACGCGGATCCCCCCCTCCAGCGCGCCGCGGAGGAAGGCGAGCGCCATCTTCAGGTTCCCGGGGTCGTCCAGCTCCCATTCGTCGACGGCCACCAGCCGCATCCCGTCGAAGGCGCGGCGCGTCCCCTCGACCCCCAGCATCCCGATGGTGTAGACCAGCTCGTCGAAGGAGAGGTACGCCTTGGGCTCGGGCGCCGCGTGCCAGAGCGCGGCCAGGAGGTGCGTCTTCCCCACCCCGAAGCCGCCGTCGAGGTAGACCCCCGCTCCGCCCGTCCGCCGACCCCGCACCGCCCCCAGCGCCCTCCGCCACCCCCCCGCCCCCTCGCCCTCCAGCCCCTCGGCCAGCGTCCGCAGCCGCGCCACCGCCTCGGCCTGCGACGGGTGGCGCGGGTCCGGTCGGTAGTCGTCGAAGCGCTTGCCGGCGAAGCGCGGCGGCGGCACGAACCCCGCCACCAGCTCGGCCGGGTCGGGACGCGCGGGGAGGCCGCGGAGGACGGTGTGGAGGTCGAGCAAGGCGCGGCGGAGTCGGGGGTCGATGGCGGAAAACGCCGCAAGGTAGACTCCGCGTGGGGGGGAACACCAGTGGGGAGGAGTCCTGAGTGCTAAAGTCCTGAGTCCTGAGTCCTGAGTACGGGCTTCCGTCACTCAGGACTTGGGACTCAGGACTCAGGACTATTCTTTTTGCGGCGCGGCTTCGTCCGCCCCTCCGCGGCGTACTCGGCGGCGAGCTGGAACTCCAGCCACGCCAGCAGAGGCCCGGCGCTCTCCGGGACTTCGTCGGGGAAGCGCTGGGCGAGCATGACGAGGGTGCGGACCTCGTGGCGGGCGGCTTCTTCGCCGGGGGGGAAGAGGCGGCGCAGCGGGGGCTGGACGCGGCGGGCGGCGCCGGCGCGGCGCTCGGCGGCGTAGCCGGCGGGGTGGTGCTCCAGGTAGAGCTCGGCGAAGCGCTTGCGGGTGGAGAGGAAGGGGCGGCCGATCCCCGCCACGTACTTCCGCACCGTCTCGGGCGAGACCCCCACCCGCGCCGCCACCCCCCTGAACGTGTCGCGGTCGCAGAGGTCGGCCACGAACGCCCACACCACCTCCGGCGGGACCTCCCACCAGCTCCGGGTGTGCTCGAACCCCGCCTCCGGCGGGGCGCTGCGGCCACTGCGGCCAGCGTGCGGCTTACTCACGTTAAAGTGTACAAAGTGAACAAACCGCCCGTCAACCCATGGGGCGAAGAGGGGCCCCGGCGCTCGGCCGGGGCCCCTCTCGTGGTGCGTTCGTCGCCCCGCCTCTAGCGCGGCTCGCCGGGGGCGGCGCCCGGGGCGCGGGGGCGCTTGGGCTTGCGCTTCCGCTCTTCCAGGCGCGCGTCGGCGGCGTACTCGGCGCTCACCAGGGTCTCGAGCCAGCGGGCGAGACGGTCGGCGTGGGGGAAGCGCTCGGGGTCGCCCTCGGCCAGCTCGGCGAGGCGGCGGACGTAGTCGCGCGCCTCGTCCTCCCCGGCGGGGAGCACCGACTTGAGCTGGGGGAGCCGTTCCGGTTCGCCGTAGGGCACTTTCACCTCCGCCACGTACCCCGCCGGATGTGAGGCGATGTAGAGCTCCGCGAATACGCGGACCGTGGAGCGCTCCGGGCGCCCCACCCCCAGCGTGAACTTGCGGACGGTCTCCTTCGAGAGGCTCACCATCGCCGCGACGCGGGCGAACGTGTGACGGTGACAGAGGTCCGCCGCGTACTCGCGCGCCACCTCCACCGGCACGTCCTGCCAGCGGACGCCGTACTCGTAGACCGCCGGGGGCGGCTCGCTATGGCCACTTTGGCCGATAATCTCGCGCTTCACGGACGAGTTTAGGCCGCCTCCGCCGGGGTGGCAATAGTGACCGGAGTGAACGCCACGACTCCGCCACCGCCAGTACGGACACCCGCGCCCCCGGCCGCACCGGCGCGCCGACTTCACCCGCTGCCGCACGATTTCCAGCGTTGCAGCAGCACATTCGCGCCAATCTTGACAGGCGACACTCAGGAGCCAATCTTATCCGCGCGGTTCAGAGAGGTTCACCCTCCTTTTCTTCTCCTCCACCTTCCGGAGACGTTTCAATGAATCCGAACGCAGGCGACTGTTCCGACTGGAACGCGTGGCACGACCAGCAGCCCGGGGGGCCCGCCACGCTGTACGTGACCGGCCGGTGCACCTTCCCGACGGCGGGCTACACCGTGGAGCTGCGGCCGATGCCCGGCCACGGCGACGACCGCGTGCTGAACCTGCAGCGCGTGGTCACCGAGCCCACCGGCGCGGTGCCGCAGGTGATCACCACCGTGGACGTCCGCTACGAGGAGGCCACCGACACGGAGTACCGCTCCGTCGTCATCCACCCCGGCGGCATCCGTCTCGAGCTGGCCGTGGTGAGCTGAGCGCCGCC
>DATACF010000227.1:0-9110 GCA_036259235.1 Longimicrobium sp.
CCCCGATCCGCCCCGCGTGGCGGCGGCCGGGGAAGAGGAGGAGCCCCCGCTTCGGCGCGCCGAAGGTGACCGTCGCCGCCGCCTCGACCGCGACGCCCGGCGCGGCCCCCGTCGTCAGGTCGACCCCCGAAGGCCCGTCGAGCGCCACCACGGGACGGCCGGACGCGTTCATCGCCGCGATGATCTCCGCGTACGCGCCGCGCGGCGCCCCCGTCGCGCCGGTGCCCAGGAGCCCGTCCACGATCACCCCGGCGGAGGCGAGCGCCGCGGCGGCGTCCCCGGTCTCGACGCGCGGCACCTCCCACCCGTGCAGGAGCGCCGCGTCGGGCGGCCGGCTTCCCACGGCGACGAGCGACACGCGCCGCCCCCACGCCCGCAGCGTCCGCGCGACCACCATCGCGTCGCCCCCGTTGTTCCCGCTCCCCGCCGCCGCCACGACGGGGCCGTCGGGAAAGAGCCGCTGGACCACCGCCGCCGCCGCCCGCCCCGCCGACTCCATCAGCACCGCCTCGGCGACGCCGAGCTCCGCGATGGCGCGGCGGTCCCACGCCCGCATCTCGTCGGCCGTGAGGACGGGGACGCGCGCGGCGCCGGAGAAGGGCGGGGGAGAGGGCGGAAGATGCTGCCGATTCGGCATGGGGAAGCGGGGCGAGGGGGCCGGATGCGAGCGTGCCCACGGTGCATGCGCGCCGTGGGCACTGTCAAGCCGCGAGATCGTGGCGACTACTTGTAGCTCTGGCCGATGGTGCGGCCGAAGCTGATCTCGCCGTTGTCGATCCGGATGTTGAACCCGCAATCGGGGTTGGTGCACACCCAGGCCTTGTAGGTGATCGGCGCGCCGTCGCGCCCGTAGTCCGACAGGGGCACCAGGAGCCCCTGGCTGCACTTCCTGCACTGCGGAAACTCACGTTCGTCCGGCATGGCGCATCCCCTCCCCTCGACGGTTCCGTCCAACCCTCCGGGCGTGCCCTCACGCCCCGCACTACGGACGAAAAAACCCGGAGCCGCAAGGCGTGTTCCAGCATCGGCGCCCGCGGAGGCCGCGGAGGCCGCGCGGAGAGGGATCGCGCACGGTGTGGACGGGGAAGAAGCGCCGCGGGGTCAGTCCGGGATGCGGCGGGGGCAGCACCAGGGGTAGTTCTGCTCGAAGGCGTCGGCGAAGCAGAAGATCCCCTCGAAGTCGCCCAGCGAGTCGTCGTCCTGGCGGACGAGGATGCCGAGGTCGACGAGCGCGAAGACGATCTCGCCGAAGTCGCGGGTGGAGCGGATCCCCCAGTACTCCAGGACCGAGCGGGCCATGGGGCCGTACCGCTCGATGGCGAGGTCGCGGCACCCCATCGCCAGCTCGCGGCCGGTGATGTGGCGCGCTTCCCCCAGCCGCTCGATGGTGAAGTGGAGGGCGGCCAGGATGAAGAGGTAGGCGGTGTCGTGATACGCCGGGAAGCGCTTCCGGAGGCGCTCCATGATCGGATCCGCCAGCACGGCTCCATCCATCGTCGTGAGCTCCTTACGACCTGCGTTGAGACGCCCGGGGGCCGGGAGAGGCTTGTTGGAAGCGGTCGCGACCGGCGGGCGCCGTCCGCGTGAGCGTCCCTCAATACGCCGATCCCGGGTCCGCGTTCCGATAAACGACCGCCTCGCCCACCCGTTCCGGCGCCAGCGCCCCCGCCGTGGCCTCGCGGAGCGCCTCCGCCATCGGCGCCTCGGCCGACGCGGGGACGCTGAACGCCACCGTTCCCGCGTCGCCCGAGGCCGCGAAGCCGTGCTCGACCTCGGCCGCCCCGGCGCGCTCCACGGCCCGCATCACCGCCGCCGTGTGCGCGTACGGGTAGCGCACCGAGAGCCGCGCCGCGCGCGTCCCCACCCGCCGCGGCGCCGCGGCCAGCGCCTCGGCCGCCGCCTCGCCGTACGCCCGCACCAGCCCGCCGACGCCGAGCTTGGTCCCCCCGAACCAGCGGGTGACGATCACCGCGCAGTCGACGAGCCCCGCCCCCTCGATGGCCGCCAGGATCGGCGCCCCCGCGCTCCCCGGCGGCTCCCCCGCGTCGTTCGCCCGCCGCGTCCCGTCGCGGAGCCTCCACGCGGAGCAGTGGTGGTTGGCGTCCCACATCGCCTTCTCGCGCTCTGCCAGCACCGCCTTCGCCTCCTCCTCGCTGGAGACGGGAAAGGCGTGTGCCAGGAACACCGACGCTTTGACGCGCGTCTGCGCTTCGGCGGGGCCGGCCAGGGTCAGGAAGTCGTCGGGATTCAAGGTTCGGAAGCGGCGGATTCGGGCGCAAGTCCTCGGGTCGATCGCGGAGACGGGCCCCGCTTGAATCTCTCACAGGGGGCACAGGGGACACAGGGGGAGCCTCGATCGCGTCCCCGTTCTCCCCCTGTGTCCTCTGTGCCCCCTGTGAGAGCCATCGCCGTAAAGCTGGAAGAAACGAAGGGCTCCGTCCACCCGGACGGAGCCCTTCGAGCGATCACGAACGCCGGAAGGTCAGAACCCCGCGGCGGCCTCGGCCTCCTCGAGGTAGTACTCGAGGCCCAGGTGCGTGATCTGCTCCTCGCCCATCAGCCAGCGGAGGGTGTTCTTCAGCTTCATCTGCTGGATGAAGAGGTCGTGCTCGGGGTAGAGCCCCTCGGCCGTCTGCGGGCTCTTGAGGTAGAAGGAGAGCCACTCCTGGATCCCGCCGAGGTCCGAGCGCGCCGCCAGGTCGAGGAAGAGCGCCAGGTCGAGGACGATCGGCGCCGCCAGGATGGAGTCGCGGCAGAGGAAGTCGACCTTGATCTGCATCGGGTACCCCAGCCACCCGCGGATGTCGATGTTGTCCCACCCCTCCTTGGCGTCGCCGCGCGGGGGGTAGTAGTTGATCCGCACCACGTGGCTGAACTTCCCGTACAGCTCCGGATAGACCTGCGGCTGGAGGATGTGCTCCAGCACCGAGAGCTTCGACTCCTCCTTGGTCTTGAACGACGCCGGGTCGTCGAGGACCTCGCCGTCGCGGTTCCCCAGGATGTTCGTCGAGAACCACCCCTCCAGCCCCAGCATGCGGGCCTTGAGCCCCGGCGCGATGATCGTCTTCATCAGCGTCTGGCCCGTCTTGAAGTCCTTCCCCGCGATCGGCACGCCCCGCTCCTGCGCCAGCTTCGTCAGCGCCGGGATGTCGACCGAGAGGTTGGGCGCGCCGTTGGCGTACGCCACCCCCTCCATGATCGCCGCGTAGGCGTAGAGCATCGACGGCGCGATGGTCTCGTCGTCGGCGTCGATGGCCGCCTCGAAGGCCTCGATCGTCTCGTGGGCGGGGCCCTTCTTGAGGTAGACCTCCGTCGAGCCGCACCACACCATCACCAGCCGCTCGCACCCGTTCTCCTCGCGGAAGCGGCGGATGTCCGCGCGTAAGCCCTCGGCCCAGTCGCGCTTGCGGCCGGGCTTGACGTTGATCCCCTCCAGCTTCTTCACGTAGCGCTGGTCGAAGGCCGCCGGCATCGGCTTGATCGACTGGAGGAAGTCCTTGATCGGCTCGATGTGCTCGTGGCGGTCGAGGACGCCCGCGTTCAGCGCGCTCTCGTAGGCGTCCTGCGGGAACGGGTCCCAGGCGCCGAAGACCAGCTGGTCGAGGGAGGCCAGGGGGACGAAGTCGCGGATGAGGGGGGTGCGCCCCTCGGTCCGCTTGCCCAGGCGGATCGTCCCCAGTTGGGTCACGCTCCCGATCGGGCGGGCGAGCCCGCGCCGCGCCAGCTCCACCCCGGCGATGAAGGTGGTGGAGACGGCGCCCAGGCCGGGGAGGAGGATGCCGAGACGCCCCTCGGCGGGGCGCGGCGCGTGGTGGTCGTTGCGCACGGGGGTCTTTACCTCGTTGCGGGTTTGCGGGCGCGCGTCCGCCCCTCCGCCGTCTGCGGCGGGGGGGAGGGAAGCGCGCGGGTGTGCTGCCACACCCAGTAAATGCGGTAGAGCGCGGTCAGGTTGGTGAGCGCCGCCATGGCGAACATCACCCAGGTGAGGATGAGCCCCTCCCGCCACGACCCGAAGAAGAGGGTCGAGCCGCCCAGGAGGATGATCCGCTCGGCGCGCTGCATCAGCCCCACCTTGCAGTCGATCCCCAGCCCCTCGGCCCGGGCGCGGGTGTACGAGACCATCAGCGACCCCGCGAGCGCCAGGACGACCACGTAGACCATCCATGGCTCGCCGATGTTGGGGTCGTTCCCCAGGTAGAGCGACATCACCCCCATCAGCACCACCACCTCGGCGATCCGGTCGGTGGTGGAGTCGTAGAACGAGCCGAACTTCGACGCCAGCCCCGTGGCCCGGGCCACGTGCCCGTCGGCGATGTCGAAGACCCCGCCCAGGAGCACCAGGAGCCCGCCCCACTGCAGCTCGCCCAGGAAGTACATCCCCCCCGCGGCGAGGTTGAAGGCGACCCCGACGGTGGTGATCAGGTTGGGGCTCACCCGATGGCGCACCAGGACGTCGAGCGGCCGGGTGATGACCCGGGTGACGTGGGCGCGGAGGGCGGAGGGCTGGAAGCGCATGGGGGACTTCGGGGTGGCTTCAGGAGGAGAGGATGATGCGGCTCTGCTCTCCGGCTTCCATCCCCTTCGCGATCTCCTCGTCGACGCGCATCATCAGCCGCTCGAAGTTGGCGCGCGCCACCTCGAACGCCTGGTAGGCGGCGTTCCCCTGGAGCGACGCGGCCGCCCCCTCGAACGCCTCCTGCTCCTCGCGCGGCGGCTCCTCGCCCCGCTCGACGGCGCGGGCGAAGGTCTGCTGCATCTCGTTGAGGCGGTTGATCAGCCCCACCGCCTCGCGGTCGTCGGAGAGGCGCTCGTTGGCGCGCCGGAAGGCGCGGTACTCCTCGCTCTGCGACACCAGGCGCCCCACCTCGCGCGCCTTCTCCAGGATCTGCTCCATCTATTTCCTTCGCGGGTTTTCGTGTTCGTTGCGATAAGGGGGTCAGGCGAGCTCGGCCAGGACGATCCGGTCCCTCCCGGCCAGGTCCTTCACCACCCGGGGCTCGCCGTAGCGGCCGTCCCCGCGGACCAGCGCCGCCACCGCCTCCCCCTGCGCGGCGCCGATCTCCATCGCCAGGAGGCCGCCGGGATTGAGGTGCGCGGGGGCGCCGGCCACCAGGCGGCGGACGACGTCGAGGCCGCCCACGCCGGCGAAGAGGGCCGCGCCCGGCTCCCAGTCGCGCACCTCGGGGTCGAGGGCGCCCCGCTCCTCCTCGCCGACGTACGGCGGGTTGGAGACGACGACGTCGAAGCACTCGCCCGCCACCGGCGCCAGGAGGTCGCCGTGGCGGAGCTCCACCGGGGCGTCGGGCGCGGCCGCCGCGTGGTTGGCGCGGGCCACCTCCAGCGCGGCCTCCGACAGATCGGTCGCCACCACCCGGGCGAAGGGCCCCTCGGTGGCCAGGGCGAGGGCGATGGCCCCCGAGCCAGTGCCGACGTCGACCGCGTGGAGCCCGCCCTTCCCCTCGGCCCAGTCGAGGACCTCCTGGACGAGGCGCTCGGTCTCGGGGCGGGGGATCAGCACCCGCCGGTCGACGGCGAGGACCAGGTCGCGGAAGGCGCCCTTGCCGTCAATGTACTGCAACGGCTCGCGCTTCGCACGCCTGAGGAGGCGGGCCTTGAAGGCCGCCAGCTCCTCGGGGCGCAGGGGGCGGTCGAACTGGAGGTAGAGGTCGAGGCGCTTCAGCCCCAGGCTCCCCGCCAGGAGGAGCTCGGCGTTCAGCCGCGCGTTGTGGAAGCCGCGCTCCTGGAGGTAGGTCGTCGTCCACCCGAGGAGCTCGAGGACCGTCCAGCGCTTCTCCGTCATGCGCGCGGCGCGGGGGGCCTCAGGCCGCCCGCTCGGACTGCGACGCCAGCTTCAGCGCCTCCAGGAGCTCCTCCAGGCCGCCGTCGATCAGCTGCTGGAGGGCGTGCGTGGTGAAGCCGATGCGGTGGTCGGTGACGCGGCTCTGGGGGAAGTTGTAGGTGCGGATCTTGGCCGAGCGGTCGCCGGTGCCCACCTGCAGCTTCCGCTCGCGGCTCCGCTCGGCCTCCTGCTCGGCGATGCGGGCGTCGAGGAGGCGGGAGCGCAGCACCTGCATCGCCTTGTCCTTGTTCTTGTGCTGGCTCTTCTCGTCCTGGCAGGTCACCACCAGCCCCGTGGGGAGGTGGGTGATGCGGACCGCCGAGTCGGTGGTGTTCACCGACTGCCCGCCGGGGCCGGAGGAGCGGTAGACGTCGATCTTGAGCTCGGCCGGGTTGATCTGCACGTCCACCTCCTCGGCCTCGGGGAGGACGGCCACGGTGGCCGCCGAGGTGTGGATCCGCCCCTGCGTCTCGGTGGCGGGGACGCGCTGCACCCGGTGCACTCCGCTCTCGTAGCGGAGGTCGCCGAAGGCGTTGGCGCCGCGGACCACGAAGACGGCCTCCTTGACCCCGCCCATCGTCCCTTCGGAGAGCGAGACCAGCTCGGTCTTCCACCCCCGGCGGTCGGCGTAGCGCTGGTACATCCGGAAGAGGTCGCCCGCGAAGAGCGCGGCCTCGTCGCCCCCCGTCCCGGCGCGGATCTCGACCACGGCGTCGCGGTCGTCCATGGGGTCGCGGGGGATCAGGAGGCGCTTGAGCTCGCTCTCCAGCTGCTCGGTCTCGGCCGAGAGGGCGTCGATCTCGGCGCGTGCCATGGCGGCCATCTCGGGGTCGCCGCCGGCCTCGTCCAGGAGGGCGCGGGCGCCCGCGAGGTCGCTCTCCGCCTTGCGCAGCCGCGCGGCGGTCTCCACGGTCGCCGCGAGCTGCGAGTGCTCGCGCGAGAGGTCGCGGAGGCGCTTCGGGTCGGCGTGGATGCTGGGGTCGGCGAGCTGCGTCGAGAGGTCCTCGTAGCGCCGCTCGATCTCGGAGATCCGGTCTTCCATGGCGAATGAAGCGAGAGCCGGGGGGCGGCCCCGGCTCTCGTGGGTCACTTCACGGCGTCGGTGCCCGCGTCTTCCGGCGCGCGGGGGGCCGAAAGCCGGCCCGTCTGGAAATTCAGCCGTGTACGATAGCCCCCGCGCCGCGATCGGGCAACCGGTGGACGGGGTCAGGCCGAGATGATCAGGCAGCACTTGTAGTTGCCCGAGTAGCAGCGGTTCGCGCAGATGCTGCAGGCGTCCAGCGGATCGTCGACGGTCCTGTAGCACTGCTGGATGGGCGGCAGACTCTGGGAGAAGGCGCCGCGGAGCCCCGCGCCTGCGACGGCTCCGGCGGTGAGGGCGAGTGCCAGTGAGATCCGTCGGATGCTCATCATCTGACCTCCGGGTCAAGGGGTGTCGAGAAACGTCCACGCAGGAGCGGCGAGACTTCGTCGGCGAACGAACGGAGCCGCACGTTCGGGAACCGCCGCGGGTGCGCCACGCCCGCCGCGCTTCGGGCGGAGTCGTGGGTGACCAGGACGGCGGGGGTGGGAAGAGGGCCCTCCGCCGGGAGGAGGGCGTCGGGCGCGAAGGGGACAATGGGGGCGCGTACTCGCTCGCGACGCAGGAAACCCCGGTACGCGTCCACATCCGCGGAGTCGGTCATCACGATGATGGGATGGGAATCGCCAGCCTGTTGCTTGGCCTCGCGCAACTGCCGCCCGAGGTCTTCGCACGTCAGTCGGTCCCGACCGCGCAGCACGACCACGAGTGCGCGGCCGTCGCGCGTGTGCGGGGCCAGATCGGCGCGAGCGGCGGGCGAGAGCTCACCGTCAACGGCGATCGTGCTCGCGTCGTATTCCGCCGTCGTGGGCGAGGAAAGCCGCTCCGGAATGGGGGTGGCCGCCCGGTCGCGCGCTCCGAGCGCGAGTTCGGCGGCGGCCGATCCGGCGACGACGAGGAGGGCCACCGCCGCGAGCCGGGCGATCCGACCGCGCCTGCTCATGGCGCCCAGGCGTCTGTGGCGCGTGGCACCAGACGGATGCGCACCACGTCGTAGCGGTCGGCTTCCGCGCCGGCGTAACGGACGAGGAGCGGGGCCCCGGCGCGGTCGCGGCCCAGGAGCCCGCCCGTCACCTCTTCGCGGGCAAGCATGCGGAGTCCGCCGTCCGCATCCAGCCCCGCGAAGATCATCGTCCCGCCCTCGATGAGGTCCACCCCGGCCTTCGCGTCGAAAGGGGCCACCTGCATCGCCACCGTCGCGCTGTCCAGGGCCACCATCCCGAAGAGCATGCGGTTCCCGTCCACCACCCAGCTTCCGTCCGGACGCTGACCCTTGCCTCCGTTGCGTGCCAGGAGGGACTTCGTGGTCACGAGCGGCGCGGCAGGGTCGACCTGCGCGGCGCCCAGCCGGTGCCCGGCATAGTCGAACGCCCACACGCTGTCCGCACCGGCCACCGCGGCGAACACCACGCCGTGCGCCGCGTCCGCTACCACTCCGCTCAACTGGATGAGCGCGGGCGAGTTCCCGAAGTAGCGCGACTGGTCGAAAAAGGTGCTCTTGATCGAGCCGTCCGGACGCCGAAGCGCCAGCAGGTTGCCGCCCTCCCCACCCGGGAGCGCCGCGACGGTGAGAAACAGGGAGTCGTCCACCACGCGGACCTCGAACGGGGCGCCGAGCCCTTTCCGGGCCAGGGAGAATGATCGCGCATAGCGCCCCTCGGGTGAGAACACGTTCAACTTCGCGCCGACCACGTCGAAAGCCGCCAGCGAGTCGCGATACGTCTGCGCGCCGAGGAGGACGGCGAACTCGCCCGGGCCGTGGCCCGGCCGGCCCACCGCGAGGATTCGCTTCCCGTCGCGGCCATAGACCTTGATGTCCTTGTCGGAACGGTCGGCGATGAACCACCGCCCGCGGGAGTCGGTCGAGACCTCCACTGGCCGGGCCAGGATCGGCGAATCGCCGTCGTCGAGCTCCACCAGGCGCTCGACGAGGATGTCGCGCTCGCCCGCCGCGCGGCCGGGTGGCCCGTCTCCGGGACCGCAGGCCGGGAGGAACGCGACGGCGCAAAAGGCGGCCAGCGTCGTGAGCGGAGGTCGGGAACGAGGCATGTTCCGGCTCGGGAGCGGGAGGGGACGCGGGCGAGTGTGCGAAGCTTTCGGTTCGCGAATCTACGCGAATTGTCGCGTTCAGGTCAATGCAAACGAATGGCGGGGCGGGGGGGGCAGGCCGGGGAAAGAAAGGCGCGGCCC
>DATACF010000228.1:0-2576 GCA_036259235.1 Longimicrobium sp.
CCCCCCCCCCCCCCCCCGCTTCTCGTCCCAGGACCCACGAAGTCGTGCGCCGGCGGAAACCCCTCAGACGGGGAGCGCCAGGGCGGCGGCGACGATCCCCCGCGCCCACCGCGGGAGGTTCGTGTCGGGAGTGACCTCGACGACCCTCCGTCCGTCCTCCGCTCTGGTCAGGGTGAGGAGCAGCCACGGCTCCACGAACCCAGTTTCCGCGTCCGGCGGCGCGCTGTTGTCGAAGAGGCGCAGGGTGGTGAGCTTCGGGAGGAGCCGGACCAGGTTCGCCCGGCTGGCGTCGTACCGCTCCCGGATCTTCGCCTCCGGGATGTCGTGGCCGCCGGCCGCCACACGCTCGCGGACCCGCTGGACGTGGAGGTCGGCGCTCGCCAGGCCCACGTACCAGAGGTGGAGCTCCAGGCCACGGTCCGCCGCGGTCTCGAGGAGCTCGGGGATCGTGTTCCCACCCAGCGTCGTCTCGAAGGTGAAGTCGGTGTCCCCGGCGATCGCGCGCCGGAGCTCCTCCGCTCCGCGCCGCCACGCCTCCGCGTTCGCCTCGGCCGGGGACGCGACGGCACCGCTGTCGAGGAGCGCGCGGGCGACCTCGTCGGGGTTGTAGTAGCCGGCGCCCGCCGCCCGGAGGTGAGCGCCCCCGACGGAGCTCTTTCCCGCGCCGTTCGTCCCCGCCAGCACCCGGATCACGCCGTGCCGGCCCCGGCTCACGGCTGCGGCGGCGCCTGCCGGGGAGTGGACCCGCCGATCCGCACCCTCGGCGGCGTCGCGAACGCTTCGGCCGCGGCGGCCCGGGCCTCCGGCGTCTGCATGGCCTGGACGAGGTCGTCGACCTGCTGGTCGAGAAGGGCGAGCGCGGCCCGGGTCGAGAGGGGGAGGTCGCCGCGGGCCAGCAGGCGGGCGAAGCCCCCGTCTCCCCGCTCCGCCGTGTCCAGGGCGCGCAGGAGATGGTTGTGCGACATCAGGGTGCCGAGCACCGTCTCCACGCGCCCCTCGCAGATCATCTTCCGCGGGCTCCGGCCGTCGAACAGGGAGGCCGGCGCGTCGAGCCAGGCGGCGACCTGGTCGGGCCGGAGCGCCTGCCGGATCTCCTCGGCCAGCTCGTCGAGCCGCAGGAGGCGGTCCAGGGACGCCGGGTTCGGCGTCCCCCCCTCCCGCCATCGATAGAGCGTGCTGGGAGCCACCTGGAGGGCGCGGGCGATCTCGTCCAGCGAGAGTCCGAGGACCTCCTGGGCCGCGTCGATGCCGGGGAAGTGGGTCGTGGTAGCCATGGGACGCTCGGCACGGGGAAGACGGATCATGCATTTGCAATGTCGCGCACTCGTCGTGCAAATGCAATGCCCCGTGCCGGTTTCGATCCGCGCGCGGAGGACGCGAAGAGGCCGGCGAGGGCATGCCCCGCCGGCCTCTTTCGTATCCCGTCCGCGCGACCCGCCGCTCGATCAGACGTCGAGGTTCTTCACGTAGCGGGCGTTGGCCTCGATGAAGAGGCGGCGCGGCTCGACCTCCTCGCCCATGAGCTTGGTGAAGACGGCGTCGGCCTCGACGGCGTCCTCCATCGACACCTGGAGGAGGGTGCGCGTCTCGGGGTCCATCGTCGTCTTCCAGAGCTGGTCGGGGTTCATCTCGCCGAGCCCCTTGTAGCGCTGGATGTGGATCCCCTTCTCGCTCTTCGCCCCGTCGGCCCCGTCGGCGCCGCCCTTGAGGCGGGTGAGGATCTCGTCGCGCTCGGCGTCGCTGTAGGCGTAGAGCTCCTGCTTCCCCTTGCGGACCATGTAGAGCGGCGGCTGCGCGATGTAGATGAACCCCGCGTCGATCAGCTGCCGCATCTGCCGGAAGAAGAAGGTCAGCAGGAGCGTGCGGATGTGGCTCCCGTCCACGTCCGCGTCGGTCATGATGATGACCTTGTGGTAGCGCGCGTTCTCCAGGCTGAACTCGTCGTCGCCGATCCCCGTGCCGATGGCGGTGATGATGGCGCGGATCTCGTCGTTGGAGAGGACCTTGTCGAAGCGCGCCTTCTCGACGTTCAGGATCTTCCCCTTGAGGGGGAGGATCGCCTGGAACTCGCGCTTGCGCCCCTGCTTGGCGCTCCCGCCGGCGGAGTCGCCCTCGACGATGTAGAGCTCGCCGATCTCGGGGTTGCTGCTGGAGCAGTCGGCCAGCTTCCCCGGGAGGACGCCGGTCTCCAGCGCGCTCTTCTTGCGGGTGAGGTCGCGCGCCTTGCGGGCGGCCTCGCGGGCGCGGGCGGCCGAGATCGCCTTCTCGATGATGGCGCGCCCCACCCCCGGGTGCTCGTCGAGGTACTCGGCGAACTTCTGGTTCACCACCCCCTCGACGGCGCCCTTGACCTCGCTGTTCCCCAGCTTGGTCTTGGTCTGCCCCTCGAACTGGGGCTCGCTGACCTTGACCGAGATCACGCAGGTCAGCCCCTCGCGGACGTCGTCGCCCGAGAGCCCCTCGATCCCGCCCTTCTTGAAGAGCCCCACCTTGCGGGCGTAGTCGTTGATGGTGCGGGTCAGCGCCGACTTGAACCCCGTGAGGTGCGTGCCGCCCTCGTGGGTGTTGATGTTGTT
>DATACF010000229.1:0-2870 GCA_036259235.1 Longimicrobium sp.
GGTGGCGGGGGTGGGGCTGGGCTCCGTCCAGGGCTCGGGCCCCGGCGGGCGGATCATCAAGCGCGACATCGAGGCGGCGGTGCAGTCGGGCGGGGCGCAGGCGGCCCCCGCGCAACCGGCCCAGGCGGCGCCCGCGGCCGAGGCGCCGGCGCCGGCCCCCGTGGCCGCCCCCGCGGCCGGCACGGGGTACCACGACCAGCCGCTCTCGCCGATGCGGAAGACCATCGCCAAGCGGCTCACCCAGTCGCTGGGGCCGGTCCCGCACTTCTTCCTCACCGTCGAGGTCGACATGGGGGAGGCGATGGCGGTGCGGGCGCGGATCAACGAGCGCTTCAAGGAGCAGGGGGTCAAGGTCTCGCCCAACGACCTGATCATCAAGGCGGTGGCCGCCGCGCTCCGGAAGCACCCGTGGGTCAACGCGGCGTGGACGGGCGACGCGGTCCGCTTCCACGACGCGGTGCACGTCGGCGTGGCGGTGGCGGTCGACGAGGGGCTCATCACCCCCGTGGTCCGCGACGCCGACCGCAAGGGGGTGTCGGAGATCGCGAGCGAGGTCCGCGAGCTGGCGGGGCGCGCGAGAGAGAAGAAGCTGAAGCCCGACGAGTACACGGGCTCCACCTTCTCCATCTCCAACCTGGGGATGTTCGGGATCGAGGAGTTCACCGCGGTGATCAACCCGCCCGAGGCGGCGATCCTGGCGGTGGGCGCCATCGCGCCGAAGGTGGTGGTCGACGACGAGGGGAACATGGCCATCCGCCAGCGGATGCGCGTCACCCTCTCGTGCGACCACCGGGTCATCGACGGGGCCACGGGGGCGCAGTTCCTCCAGACCTTCAAGCAGTACCTCGAAGACCCGATGATGATGATCGCCTGACGGTCGTCTTCCGGATTCGACACGACGAAGCCCCCGGCCGCACTGGCCGGGGGCTTCTGCGTTCCCCCGTTGCCGCGCGCCGGGAACCCGTCTTGCGCCCCCGCCCCCTTTCACGCGCGACGGGGGCCAGCGGCGGAGGGGCGATGGCGGCGAGGCGATGGGGAGAGGGGGCGGCCCAGGGGCGGCTGGCGGCGCGGCCGGGGAGTCCGTCCGGCGGGGCGGCGCCGGGGCTGGAGCGGATCGCGCTGGCGCGGGAGCGCGACGCGCTGCTGTACGTGCCGCCGGGGGTGGAGGGCGCCGCGCCGCTGGCGGTGATGCTGCACGGGGCGGGCGGGAGCGCGCAGAGCGGGATCGCGCACCTGATGCCCCTGGCCGGCGCGGCGGGGCTCCTCCTCCTGGCGCCGGACTCGGTGGGCCGGACGTGGGACGTGCTCGAGGGGGGCTTCGGGCCCGACGTCGCCACCCTCGACGCGCTCCTGGAGCAGGTCTTCGCGCGGTGCGCGGTCGACGCGGCGCGCCTCGCCATCGGCGGCTTCTCGGACGGGGCCTCGTACGCGCTGTCGCTGGGGATCGGCAACGGCGACCTGTTCACGCACGTCGTCGCCTTCTCCCCCGGCTTCATGGCGCACGCCGCGCAGGTGGGGGCGCCGCGCCTCTTCGTCTCGCACGGCGCCCGCGACGCGGTGCTCCCCATCGACCGGTGCAGCCGCCGCATCGTCCCCCGGCTCCAGCGCGCCGGCTACGACGTGGAGTACGTCGAGTTCGACGGGCCGCACACGGTGCCGGAGGCCGTCGCGCGGCGGGCGGTGGAGTGGTTCGGGGAAGAGAAGTCCTGAGGACGCGGCTGTCGCTCCCCGAAAGCTCGAAGCGGAGCGCGCCCTCGTGGCGGTAGAAGAGCCCGCCGCGCAGCGCGCCGGGCCCGAAGACGCGCTCCAGCGTCTCGCGGTGGGTCACCGGCTCCGCCGCCATCCCGAACCCCCTTCGAAGAGGAGAAGATCGGCGCGCGGCCTCGCCAGCCGCGCCGCCGCCCGTTAGCATTCGGCCGTCGTCCCGCCGCACCGCCTCTCCCGATCACCTTCCGATCCATCCGACCGATGACCCAGACGTACACCTTCCCCGACCCGCCGCCGCCGCCCGCGAAGGGCTCGGGCAAGTCCGGCTGCCTGAAGTGGGGCCTGATCGGCTGCGGCGGGGTGATCGCGCTCGCCATCCTCGCCATCGTGGCGATCGGGTTCTTCGTCGCGCGCAACGGCGACGGGATGGTCGCGGGCGTCGAGCGGGCCGAGGCCGAGGGCGCCGCGGCCGGCGCGGCGGCCGACGAGGCCGGGTGCCTGCGGCTGGCGAAGGCGCGGAAGACGGAGGGGCTGACCGACCTGGCCTCCACCCAGAACTTCACCACCGAGTGCCTCCGCCGCGCGCGGGAGACGCCGGGCTTCTGCGACGCCGTCCCGGCCGCGAACGAGTTCCGCGCCACCGTCCGCTGGATCCAGGCGCAATGCCCCCAGGGGGGCCAGGCGTGCAGCCAGGCGGTGCAGGCGATGATCGGCTACTGCGCCGCCGGACGCCCCAAGGCGTCGGCGGACTCCGCGGCCACCGCCGGGCCGGCCGACTCCGCCGACTGGACGGCGCCGGCCGACTCGGCCTGAGCCGCGCCTCCGGACGTCAGCGCACGGAGCCGTGGAGGAGGGCGGCGTCGATCAGGCGGCGGACGCCGTCCGCCGGGAGCGGCTCGCCCGGGCGGAGGACGACCCAGCGCACCTGGCGCCCGTCGCCCTCCAGGAGCCCGTCGGGGTCGGGGAGCGCGTGGCCGTGCTCGAAGAGGAGGCGCACCGCGCCGGGCTGCGGGAAGACGCCGCAGACGTACCCCGCCTGCGCGTCGCGGTAGCCGATCCCCTTCCACCCCGGGTATGCCCGCTCTTCGACGGAAGGCACGGCATCCTTCACCAGCCGCCGCGCCTCGTCGGCGAGCGCGCGCACCTCGGGCGGGAAGGGGGCG
>DATACF010000230.1:0-3794 GCA_036259235.1 Longimicrobium sp.
CCCGCTCGGATGCCGTTCTCCCCCCTCTCCATTTTTTGACATTCTTTGGGAGAGGGGGGCCGGGGGGTGAGGGCCGCCGGCGCATAAGCGCGCACCTTCGCCCGTCGCCCACTCCGCCCCCGAACCGCGGCGCCCTGTCACGCCGAGGCGTCGGCCGATGCCCGCGCGAGCTCCAGCAGGTCCCACCGGTTGCCGTAAAGGTCGACGAACACCGCCACCGTCCCATACGCTTCCCGCCGCGGCTCCTCCGCGAACCGGACCCCGCGCGCCGTCATCTCCCGGTAGTCCCGCCAGAAGTCGTCCGTGTGCAGGAACAGGAACACGCGCCCCCCGCCCTGGTCCCCCACGCGGCTCGCCTGCTCCGGGGTGGCCGCCCGGGCGAGCAGGAGCGCGGTGCCCCCACCTCCCGGCGGAGCGACGACGACCCACCGCTTCCCCGCACCCAGCGCGGTGTCCTCCACCAGCTCGAACCGCAGCCGCCCGGTGAAGAACTCGATGGCCTCGTCGTACTCACGGACCAGCAGCGCCACGTAGCCGATCGCCTGTCGCATGCGTCTATGCCCCTATCGCTCCGATCCAGGAAAATCGAAATCGCGCCCGCCCCGCACATCGCCTCCATCCCCCCCCCTCGCCCAGGGGTTGGGAGAGGGGGCCGGGGGGTGAGGGCCGACGATGCGCGCGCCGCGCACCACCACCCATCGCCCACTCTGACCCCAGCGCACTCACGCACTCACGCACTCACGCACTCCCCAGCCCGAACCGCTCCACCGCCTCGTACCGCGGCGCCCCGCCCCCCAGGTGGCTGCGGAAGAGCACCACCTCCTCCATCCGCATCCGCCCATCGAACGGCGGCGCCTCGGCGATGGCGCCGCGGAGGTCGGCGGGGTCGCGGAGGCGGCTGACGGTCAGGTGCGGCGAGAAGGGCTTCGGCTCGGGCGCGAAGCCGGCGGCGCGCGCGGCGGCCTCCATCCGCGCCGCCAGCGCCTTCACCGCGTCCGCGCCCTCGCTCACCCCCACCCACAGCACCGTCGCCCGCGCGGGGCGGGGGAAGGCGCCCAGCCCGCCGAAGGCCAGCTCGAACGCCGGCCCCAGGTCGGCGCCGCGCAGCGGGTCGACCAGGCGGCGGTGCTGCTCCGCGCTCGTCTGCCCCAGGAAGCGGAGCGTCAGGTGCCAGTTCGCGGGGGGCACCGGGCGTCCGGGCACGCCTCCACCGAATGCGCGGCGGAGGTGCGCCTCCAGGTCGTCGCGGAGGGAGGGGGGGAGCGGGAGGCCGAGGAAGAGCCGGCCGGCGGAAGCGTCGTTCATCGCGTCGCTCGGGGGTTCAGGATCGTCTCGCGAACAATCCATCCATAAAACCGATGGATCGCAGTCTCGTTATCTATGGGATTCTCCAGCGTTCACGCCACTTTATTCCTGGACAAAGGCTTGACATGGCGATGGCGCGCGAGTAGCATTCATCCACAATCGAGTGGGGAGTAGCTGCCGGCCAGCCCGCGGGGCGCCGGAGCCGGACGGCCGTCAATACGGGGCGCCTCTCGCGCCCCCGGCTTCCGGGAGGCGAGGGGACGCCTCGGCGAGACCACTACGGCCACGCGTACCGTGCCGTAAGGGTCTCGCATTTTTGCGTCCCGCGGCCTCTCTCGGAGGCATCACCGATGGCGGACAGCATCTGGTTCTGGGTCGGCTTCAACGCGTTCGTGCTGTTGATGCTGGCCCTCGACCTCGGGGTCTTCCACCGGAAGGCGCACGAGGTCTCGCTGAAGGAGGCGGCGGCCTGGAGCGCCGTCTGGGTCAGCGTCGCGCTCCTCCTCAACGCGGCCATCTGGTGGTACGCCGGGCCCACGGCGGGGCTCGAGTACCTCACCGGCTACCTCGTCGAGAAGTCGCTCGCGGTCGACAACATCTTCGTCATCGCGCTGATCTTCTCGTACTTCGCGGTGCCGGCCATGTACCAGCACCGCGTCCTCTTCTGGGGGATCATCGGCGCGCTGGTCATGCGCGGCGCCTTCATCGCGGCCGGCGCCTACGCGCTGGAGCGGTGGCACTGGATCATCTACGTCTTCGGCGGCCTCCTCCTGGTCACCGGGATCAAGATGGCCATCCGCAAGGACGAGGTCGTCGAGATCGAGCACAACCCGGTGGTGAAGCTGGCGCGGCGCTTCATCCCGCTCACCCACCGGTACGACGGGCAGCGGTTCTGGACGCGCGAGAACGGGCGGCGGGTGGCCACCCCGCTCTTCCTGGCGCTCCTCCTGGTGGAGGTCACCGACCTGATCTTCGCGGTCGACTCCATCCCGGCGATCTTCGCCATCACGCGCGACCCGTTCATCGTCTATACGTCCAACGTGATGGCGATCCTGGGACTCCGGTCGATGTACTTCCTCCTCGCGGGGGTCATCCACCGCTTCGTCTACCTGAAGTTCGCGCTGGCGCTGGTGCTGGTCTTCGTGGGCGCCAAGATGCTCCTCCTGGACGTCGTCAAGGTGCCCACCCCCGTGTCGCTGGGCGTCATCGCCACCCTGATCGGCGGCGCCGTCGTCCTCTCGCTCCGCAAGACGCGGCGCGAGGCGGGCGCCGGGGCGGCGGCGCCGGGTCCGCTGGAGGCCGGCGGCCCCGCCTGACGGCCTGGCCGGCCGGACTGCAACATCGGCAGCCGCAACGTGGTATAAGCCTTGCCGAGTTGAAGGCGACAGGAAGGGGAGTAGCCACGCGGGCCCGGTTCCGGGTCCGCGCGGCCGGATCGTCAAGACTGCGCCGCACACCGGCGCACGGTCCGGCCGGGTCCTGGGAGAGTGGACCAGGCGAGACCTTCGCGAGACGCCGGAGCGCGCGAGCGTGTCCGGGTGCGCGAGGGCCTCGCCTTTTCGCGCGCATAGAAAGCCACCCGCAGGGAAGAGAGAACGAAAGCGATGAACAACCTCAAGGTCTTCGGGCTGATGGCGGGCCTCACGGCGCTCCTGGGCGCCCTGGGGAGCGTCTTCGGCGGGCAGCAGGGGATGGTGATCGCCCTGGTGCTGGCGGCGGCGATGAACTTCTTCGCCTACTTCGGCTCGGCGAAGATGGTGCTCCGCCTCTACAGGGCGCAGGTCGTCACCGCGGCCGAGGCGCCGGAGCTGTACGAGATGGTCGACCGGCTCCGCCAGCGCGCGGGGCTCCCGATGCCGACGGTGGCCATCGCCCCCCACGAGCAGCCCAACGCCTTCGCCACTGGCCGCAACCCCGAGAACGCGGTGGTGTGCGTCACCGCCGGGATCATGCGCCTCGTCTCGCGCGAGGAGCTGGAGGGGGTGATCGCGCACGAGCTGGCGCACATCAAGAACCGCGACATGCTGCTGCAGACGGTGACCGCCACCATCGCGGGCGCCATCTCCAACATCGCCCAGTTCGGCCTCTTCTTCGGGATGAACGACGACGACGGGCCCAACCCGGTGGTGGCGATCCTGATGGCGATCCTGGCCCCGATCGCGGCGATGATCGTGCAGATGGCCATCAGCCGCCAGCGCGAGTTCAAGGCCGACGCGGTGGGGGCCCAGATCAGCGGCCGCCCGCTGGCGCTGGCCGGGGCGCTCCGCAAGCTGGACGCGGCGGCGCACCGGATCCCCATGCAGGTGTCGCCCGCGGTGGCGCCGCTGGCCCAGGTCAACCCGCTGGCCGCGTACGGCGGCGGCGTGGCCAAGCTCTTCTCGACCCACCCGCCCACCGAGGAGCGCGTCGCCGCCCTCGAGGCGCTGGCGCACGACGGGCGCCGGGCGGCGTGACGGGCAGGGCGGGGCGCGGGACACGGGTCCCGCGCC
>DATACF010000231.1:0-7518 GCA_036259235.1 Longimicrobium sp.
GGGGGGCCCGGCCCCGGCCCGTCGTCGCTCACCACCAGCCGGAGCGAGCCGTTCTCGCGCCCCACGCGGACGCGCACCCGCCCGGCGGCGGCGCGCGCCTCCACCCCGTGGCGGATGGCGTTCTCGACCAGCGGCTGGAGGACGAGGTGGGGGACGAGGGCGTCGAGCGGGGTCTCGGGCGAGACCTCCACCTCGGCGGAGAGCCGGTCCTGGAAGCGGATCCGCTCGACGGCCAGGTAGCGGTCGACGAACTCCAGCTCCTCGCGGAGCGGCACCTCCTGCGCCTCGCGGTTGCGGAGCGCCAGCCGGAGGAGGTCGCCGAGGCCGACGAGCATGGCGATGGCCGCCTTGTCCTCCCGCGCGCGGATCAGCGAGGCGACGGCGTTGAGGGTGTTGAAGAGGAAGTGCGGATGGATCTGCATCTCCAGCGCCTGGAGGCGGGCCTGGAGGAGCTGCCCCTCCAGCTCGGCGGCGCGGACGCGGCGCTCCTCGGCCTCGCGGGCGTACTGGACGGCGTAGGCGATCCCCGCCACCAGGACGTAGCTGAAGACGTTGACGAACCCCTCGACCAGGACGCGGACCGAGAGCGGCGGGCGCGAGGGGTCCAGCGCCCCCGTCAGCACCCCGTCCACGCCGACGTCGAGGAGGTGGACGACCACGGCGAAGCCCGCGTGCAGCGCCAGCGCCCGCCCCACCCGGCCGCGCTCGAAGGGGACGCGGCGCGCGAAGGCGAAGATCAGCGGGGTGAGGAGCGCCCACACCGCCATGCTCTCCATCGCCCACGCCGTGCTGGCCAGGGTGGGCGGCGGGACGTCGCCCGCCACGCTGGCGGCGTAGCGCTGGGCGACGCTCAGGAGCCCCACCAGCGCCCACCCGCCCGCCACCAGCGCGACGTCGCGCCCGCTCCAGCGCGCGCGGAGGCCCCGCGCCGGGCGCTCGTCGTTCGGGGTCGTGGAAGGGGCGGAGGTCATGGCCGGGGATCGGGGGAGAAAGCGATCGGTCAGCAATCAAGGATGTACCCGGAGCGCGGGAAAAGGCAACCTCCCGCCTCCGGCGCGCCGTGGCGGAGGGCGCGCGTGGGGCTTCTCCGGACGCCACGTAAGGGATTGCCCGGATACCGCTTGCCGCGCCGTCCACCCACCTTTCGGCGGCTTCGTATGCTTCGCCCCTCGTTTCCCCGAATCCGGGGCTTCTCGCGCAGGACTACTCCCGTGCTCGTCCCCAAGCTCTTCACGGTCCTCAAGGACTACGACCGCCGGCAGCTGGGCGCCGACGTCACCGCGGGCGTCATCGTCGGGATCGTGGCGCTCCCGCTCTCCATCGCCTTCGCCATCGCCAGCGGAGTGCCCCCCGCGGCGGGGCTGGTGACGGCCGTCGTCGCGGGCTTCCTGATCTCGGCGCTGGGCGGGAGCCGGGTGCAGATCGGCGGCCCCACCGGCGCCTTCGTCGTCATCGTCTACGGGATCGTCCAGGAACACGGCGTCGACGGGCTCACGGTGGCGACGATCCTCGCGGGGCTGATGCTGGTCGCGTTCGGGCTGGCGCGCCTCGGCGGGGCCATCAAGTTCATCCCCTTCCCCGTCGTCACCGGCTTCACCAGCGGGATCGCGCTCATCATCTTCTCCAGCCAGGTCAAGGACCTCCTGGGGCTGCGGATGGGCGCCGTCCCCGCCGACTTCGTGGAGAAGTGGGGGGCGTACGCCGCGCATCTCCACACGATCCATCCGCACGCCGTGGGCGTGAGCGCCGCCGCGCTGGCCCTCCTCCTCCTCTGGCCGAAGGTGAGCCACCGCGTTCCCGCCCCGTTCGTGGCGCTGGTGGCGACGACGGCGGGGGCGCGGCTCCTGGGGCTGGAGGTGGAGACGATCGGGAGCCGCTTCGGCGAGATCCCGGCTGCGTTTCCCGCGCCGCGCCTCCCGGCGGTGGGGTTCGCGGAGGTCCAGGCGCTCTTCGCCCCCGCCTTCACCATCGCGCTCCTGGCGGCCATCGAGTCGCTCCTGTCGGCGGTGGTGGCCGACGGGATGATCGGGGGGAAGCACCGCTCCAACATGGAGCTGGTGGCGCAGGGGGTGGCGAACGTGGCCTCGCCCCTCTTCGGCGGGATCCCCGCCACGGGCGCCATCGCGCGGACGGCGACGAACATCAAGGCGGGGGGGCGCACCCCCGTGGCCGGGATGGTGCACGCGGCGACGCTGCTGCTCATCACCCTCTTCTTCGGGCGGTGGGCGGCGTACATCCCGCTGGCGGCGCTGGCGGCGATCCTGGTGGTGGTGGCGTACCACATGAGCGAGTGGCGGACCTTCGCCTCGGAGCTGTCGGCGCCGCGGAGCGACGTGGCGGTCCTCCTCGTCACCTTCGTCCTCACCGTCGCCGTCGACCTGACGGTGGCGATCCAGGTGGGGATGGTGCTGGCGGCCTTCCTCTTCATGCACCGGATGGCCGAGGTCACCCAGGTGAGCGCCCTCACCCGCGAGCTCTCGGACGACTCCGGCGAGGCGGGCTTGCGTGCCGGGACGGTGCCGAAGGGGGTGGAGGTCTACGAGATCGACGGGCCCTTCTTCTTCGGCGCGGCCGAGAAGTTCCGCGAGACGCTGGGGACCGTCGAGGGGCGGGCGAAGGTGCTGGTGATCGGGATGGACCGCGTCCCCGCCATCGACTCCACGGGGCTGCGCGCGCTCCGGTCCCTCGTGCGGCGGGCGCGAAAGGACGGGACGCGCGTCCTCCTGGCCGGCGTCCACGCCCAGCCGATGATGGCGATGCGGCGCGCGGACCTCCTCGACGAGGTGGGCGACGAGAACCTGGCCGGCGACCTCTCCGGCGCCCTCGCCGCCGCCCGCGCGCACCTGGGGCTCCCGCCCGGCCCGGGGCGTCCGTAGCCGGTCCGCCGGCGTGGAGGAAACTTTGTCCTCCGCGCCCCCGTTCTCCATGCACGGCTCTCGACGTAGATTGCCGCGCGCCCGAGGTCGCGGCGCTTCCACCTCCCCAGATCGCCGCCCCCGGAATGGCCGAGCCGAACCACCCCGAGAACGACGAGGCGCCGCCGAAGCGGCGCGGGCCGCGGTGCCCCAACTGCGGCGCCACCATGCAGCCCGGCACCGTGCGTCTCAGCGCGCGCACCATCGACTTCGCCTTCACCGGCTGGGCCTCGTACTCGCTCTACTTCCACCCGCTGGAGGGGAAGCGCCGCGAGGTGATGGAGGCGGGCGAGGAGAAGGGCGCGCTCCGCTGCCCGATCTGCAACGGCCTCTGGATCCACTGACCGCCCGCCGGCTCGGTCGCTTCGACCAGCCCTCCCAAAGGTCTCTCACAGGGGACACAGGGGGCACGGAGAACTTCGCCTCGCGCACCTGACCCCCCCGGTGTCCCCTGTGCCCCCTGTGAGAGTCTGCAGTTCGTTGTTCTAGATCCTTATAGGCCTTTGCGATGTAAGTAAAGACGGCGAAATATCTTGTTGTATCTCTGGCGGAAAAGTGCACGAAGGCCCGATTGACACGGTGGTGATCCAGACGTTTTCTTCCGGATAATCCCCTGACACGACCCACAGTGACACGGAGGCGACAGTGCACGCTGCCCGACGCGGCAACCCTGCCCTGCGGTACGCCGCATCCCTTTTCCTGCCGATCTTGGCGGCGGGGTGCGACGTGGCGGCGCCCGACCCCGACGCGGCGGGCGCGCCGAGCCTCGCGGCCGCCGCCGCGCAGGACGAGCTCTTCACCGAGGTCGCCCAGCCCCGGCTCAACCCGCGCCAGGAGGCGCTCCTCGGCACCATCCGCTCCCGCCCCGCCACCGCCGAGGTGCGGATCGCGCGCCTGGCCGCCGCGCCCGCCGCGCGCCTCCGCCGCGGCGCCGCGCTGGGACTGACGGTGGCGCCCGGGAAGCGCTTCGTGGCCGTCGGCGAGCGGGTGACGGAGCGCGGCCCCGACAACGTCTCGTGGGGCGGGAAGCTCCGCTCCGAGGGCGGCGAGGCCGACCTGGTCCTCAGCGGCGACGGCGTCACCGGCGCCGTCCGGGGTGAGACGGAGGCGTACGAGATCGAGCCGCTGGGCGGCGGGCTCCACGCCATCGTCCGCGTCGACCCGGCGAAGCTCCCGCCCGAGCACCCGGTCACCCACCCCGCGGGCGCCCTCGTCGTCCCGCCGCACGCGCAGACGGCCGTTCCCGAGGGGCCCCGCGTCCAGCGCGCCCCGTCCGGCGGCGGCGGGACCGGCGGCATCCCCGACCCCACCGCGCAGCACCACGGCGGGCCCGACATCGACGTCCTGGTGGTCTACACCCCCTCGGCCGCCTCGGCGCACGGCAACATCGGGTCGCTGGCGCAGCTGGCCGTCGACCTGGCCAACACGTCGTACGGCAACAGCAACGTCTACGCGCACCAGGTGCTGGTGCACACGGCGCAGGTCTCCTACACCGAGGGGAGCGGGTCGCACCAGGACCACCTGAACCGGCTGCAGAACTGGTCCGACGGGGTGATGGACAACGCCAACTCCCTGCGCAACCAGTACCTCGCCGACGTCGTGGTCCTGATCGTCAACGACAGCGAGGCGTGCGGGCTGGCCTCCGCCATCCGCGCCTCGGGGACGCAGGCCTGGGCGGTGGTGCACTACAGCTGCATCGCCAGCAACTACTCGTTCGCCCACGAGATCGGGCACCTCCAGGGCGCCCGGCACGACCGCGCGGTCGACTCGAACACCTCGCCCTTCGCGTGGGGGCACGGCTTCATCGCCCCCGGCAACGCGTGGCGGACGATCATGGCGTACCCCAACGCGTGCAGCAACTGCACGCGCGTCAACTACTGGTCGAACTCCTACGTCACCTACCCGGGGACGACGCAGCCCATGGGGACGACCAACCACGAGGACAACGCGCGGGTCCTCAACTACACCAAGTACGACGTCCGCGACTTCCGGGCGATCTCGCCGCCGTACGGGCTCACGGTGACCAACGAGTACTCGTACGGCGACTACCCGCACTTCACCTGGAGCCGGGTCCCGGGGGCATGGTATCACACCATCCACCGGTGCGTCACCACGGCGGGGTACTACTACGACAGCTGTTTCTACGGCGTCGGCGGCGACGAGGGCGAGCTCGTCGACCTGGCCAACTGGCGCGACTACGACTACACGCTCGCGCCGTCGTGGAACGGCTGCTCCACCACCGCGATGTACCGCGTGACCGCGACCGACCGCACCGGCGAGTCGGGGTGGACCACCCAGATCAGCCTCTGCGTCCAGTAGCCGCTTCCTCGTTGTAACCCGACAAAGCGAATCGGGGAGGGCCGGGCGAGACGTCCGGCCCTCCGTCTCCGTGTGGGACAGGCTTTTACGGCATGGGTCTCACACAGGGGGCACGGGGGACACAGGGGAAAGGGTTCCCTGTGCCCCCCGTGTCCCCTGTGTGAGGCCTGCTGTTCTTTCGGGTTTGGTGTTAAACTGAACGCCCTCACCGCCGGCCGGGGACGTCCGGGCCGGCGCGGAACCATCGGGACGACGAGGCGGGGGCACGTGGCGGAAACGGAGGCGGGGCCGGCGATCCGGTGCCGGGGGCTGCACAAGCGCTTCGGCGACCTGGTCGCGGTGAAGGCGCTGGACCTGGAGGTGCGGCGGGGCGAGTGCTTCGGGCTCCTGGGGCCCAACGGGGCGGGGAAGACCACCACCATCGAGATCCTGGAAGGGCTGCAGGAGCGCGACGGCGGCGAGGTGGAGGTGCTGGGGATGCGGTGGGAGAAGGACGCGGCCCGCATCCGCGAGCGCCTGGGGGTCCAGCTCCAGGAGAGCGAGTTCCCCGACCGCGCCACGGCGGGCGAAGTCGTCCGGATGTTCCGCGCGTTCTACCCCGCCGGGCCCACCCCGGAGGAGCTGATCGCCTTCGTGCAGCTGGAGGAGAAGCGCGACACCCAGGTCCGCAACCTCTCCGGCGGCCAGCGGCAGCGCCTCTCGGTGGCGTGCGCGCTGGCGGGGAGCCCCGACATCCTCTTCCTCGACGAGCCCACCACCGGGCTCGACCCCCAGTCGCGCCGGCAGCTCTGGGACGTCTGCGAGGCGTTCCGGGCGCGGGGGGGCACCATCCTCCTCACCACCCACTTCATGGACGAGGCCCAGCGCCTCTCCGACCGCGTGGCGGTGATGGACCGCGGTGAGATCATCGCGCTGGGGACGCCCGCCGGGCTGATCGCGGGGCTGGGCGGCGCGCACGTCATCGAGTTCGACAGCACGGCGGCGCTCGACGACGCGGTGCTGGAGGCGCTCCCGACGGCCACCCGCGTCCGCCGGCGCGAGGAGACGACGCTGGTGACCGTCGACGACCCCGCGCGGGCCGTCCCCGCGCTCCTGGCGCGGATCGACGGGGCGGGGGGGGAGCTGACGCGGCTGAACACGCACCACGCCACCCTCGACGACGTCTTCCTCGCGCTCACCGGGAGGGCGCTCCGCGATGAGTAAGGAATACAGCGCGCTGCGCGAGCTGACGCTGGCGCGGGTCTACTCGTTCGTCCGGGAGCCGGAGGCGCTCTTCTGGACCTTCGTCTTCCCGATCATGATGGCCGTGGGGCTGGGGCTCGCCTTCCGCGACGACCCCGGCGACGCGCGCTCGGTGGTGGGGGTCGAGCGCGGGACCGCGGGCGAGCGGCACGCGGCGGCGCTCGCCCGCTCGCGCGAGGTCGAGGTGCGCGTCCTCTCCGCCGACTCGGCCGAGATCGCCCTCCGGCGCGGCGAGGTCGGCGTCCTCCTCACCGGCCGCGACACGCTCGTCTACCGCTACGACCCCGCGCGCGAGGAGAGCCGCGCGGCGCGCCTCCTGGCCGACGCGGCGGTGCAGGCCGGGGCGGGGGCGCCGCGGCCGGTGGCGACGGCGGAGGACCGCGAGCGGCAGCCGGGGGGGCGGTACATCGACTGGGTGATCCCCGTGCTCATCAGGTTGAGCCCGATGAGCCCGGGGATGTGGGGGATCGGCTTCGGGCTGGTGCAGATGCGCTCCAAGAAGCAGCTCAAGCGCCTCTCCTCCACCCCCATGCGCCGGCGCGACTTCCTCCTGGCGCAGGTGCTGGCGCGGCTGATGTTCCTCCTCCTGGAGGTGCCGCCGGTCGTCCTCTTCGCCTGGCTGGCGTTCGAGGTGGAGGTCCGGGGCTCGCTCCTGGCGGTGGCGGGGCTGACCGTCCTGGGGGCGATGACCTTCGCGGGGGTGGGGCTCCTGGCCGCGTCGCGGGCGAAGACGATCGAGGGGGTGAGCGGGATCCTGAACGTGATCATGCTCCCCATGTTCGTCGTCTCCGGCGTCTTCTTCTCGGCCTCGCGCTACCCCGACGCCGTCCAGCCGCTGGTGCAGGCGCTCCCGCTCACCGCCCTCATCGACGCCCTCCGCGCCGTCTACAACGAGGGGCTGCCGTTCGCCGCCTGGGCCGGGGAGGTGGGGATCCTCGCCGCCTGGGCCCTCCTCTCCTTCGCCGTCGCGCTGCGGATCTTCCGCTGGCAGTAGGGGCGGACCGGGAAAGAAAGTGGAGCGCCCCCTCGGGACTCGAGGGGG
>DATACF010000232.1:0-3369 GCA_036259235.1 Longimicrobium sp.
TTCGCCTGTCCGTGCCAAGGCATCCACCGTGCGCCCTTATTCGCTTGACCGAGTTTTCCACCCGGTCCACCGTTCTTCGACACACTTCGGTGCTCCAGCGTCTTTGCTCGACGCTTCCTTTACACCCAATCCCTCAACCCAAGTTTTCAATCAGCCTTGTCGCAGCTTCAAAGCGCTGCGGAGCCTTCTAACTTAACCTTCTCAGCCGCGGTTGTCAACGGCCTCGTCGCCGCTTCCGTCGTCCGCCCGGCGCCGCGCGCCGCCAACCGCGAATGGCCGTAAGCATATACACACCCCACAGTTAAGTCGACAACTCGAAGTCCGCCGCGACTGAGCGGGGCTCAGGTCGGAGGGGAGTCTCACGCGGAGGTGCGGAGGCCGCGGAGAGAGCCCACCGCGTTCTCCGCGTCTCCGCGGGAGCCCCCCCTCTATTCCGGGTCGAGCTCGCGGCGGTCGGCGGCGGAGGGGGGCCAGAGGACGCGCGTCGCCAGCGCCCAGCAGCAGAGGGCGACGAAGCCGAGGAGCTCGCCGGCGGGGCGCACCGGGCGATGGTCGGCGAAGACGCGGCGGACGCCCTCGGCGGCGTCGCCCAGGCCGAAGCCGCTCCCCGCCTCGGGGCCCACGCCCCAGAGGACGGGGATCATGGAGTAGCGCAGCACCGCCAGGAGGATGGCCAGACTCGCCAGCGAGGCCACCAGCCGCCGCCGCGTGCCCCCCGCGAAGACGCCCCACGCGGCGATGGCCACCCCCGCCACCACCACCCACTCGATCAGCCCCGGCGGGGGGAGGAGGAACTCCAGCACCTGCGCCGTCGCCACCGTCCCGTACGCCAGCGCCGTCCACCCCAGCGGGCCCACGGGGCGCATCCACGCGCCGCGCAGCGTCAGGAGGTAGACGAGGAGGAGGGCGAAGAGCCCCTCGACGATCCCGAAGAGGCGGTACTCCACCCGCTCCTCCGTGGGAACGACGCCCGCCAGCGCGGCCGCCGCCAGGAAGAGGAGCGAGGCGGCGACCGCCCGCTGCGCGCCCGTGGCCCTCATCGGGGGATCCATTCCAGCGGCCCCGGCCGGAGCTGCCGCTCGATCCGCGTCACCAGCGCCGCCGCGCGCTGGCGGGTGGCGGGCGCGATGGGGACGGACTGCGCCCGCCGCGCGGCGGCCAGCGCCTCGCGGAGCAATTGGTCGTTGTCGCCGCGATACCAGGGCGTGGCGCCGGAGACCAGCATCAGCTCGGCGCGGTCGAGGATGGCGGAGGCCCACAGCTCGGTGGCGACCGCGGCCTGGGCGGTGTCGGCCGCCCGCTCGCGCGCGCTCCACGCCTCCTCCTCGGCCTCGGCGTAGCGCGCGAGGGCGCCCGCGGTGTCGCCGGCGGCGCGGGCGCGGAGGGCGGCCTGCACCCGCTCGCGGGCGCGCGCGACGCGGGGGGTGAAGGCGTCGGGGGAGACGGCGACCCACCCGGCGCTCCGGACCTCCGACGCGCTCTGCGGGGCCGAGGCGTAGAGGTAGAGGGCGACGAGGGAGAAGACGACGAGCGCCGCGAGCCCCGGGAGGACCCAGGGGTCGCGCATCGAGCCGGGCGGGTAGTCGGGGCGCGGCGGCAACGTCGGGATCGGCCGGGGGACGGGGGTGCCGCGGAAGGGGCTCCGCGGCGCCCGGCGCCGGGACTCAGGCGCTGAGCCCCCGCGACTCCAGCAACTCCCGGACCTCGTCCCAGCGGACGGCCCAGTCGCCGAGCTTCGTCTTGAACGGCCCGTGCCAGTCGGAGCCGCCGGTGCGGAAGAGCCCCAGCGAGCGGGCGGCGGCCTCGAAGAGCTGCGACTCGACCGGCGGGGTGTTGGGGCGGTAGCACTCGATCCCGTTCAGCCCCCACGAGGCGAAGGTGCGGACCTCGCGGTCGAAGACCTCCAGCTCGGGGTGGGCCCACACCGCCACGCCGCCCGCCGCGTGGATGGCGTCGACCGCCTCGCGGACCGACGGGAAGGCGGTGGGGACGAAGGCGCTCCCGCCGTCCTTGAGGTAGAGGTCGAACGCCTCGCCGACGCTCCGGACGAAGCCGCGCTGCTGGAGGGCGCGGGCCAGGTGCGGCCGCCCCAGCGACGACGCCTCGGGGCCGGCGATGCGGAGAACGTCGTCCATCTCGACGCCGATCCCCATCTCCTGGAGCTTGCGGACCATCTCGCGCATCCGCCCGGCGCGGCGCTCGCCGGCCTTCTCCTGGAGGAGGCGGAGGGCGGGGGCGGCGGGGTCGACGAAGTAGCCCAGGACGTGGATCTCGTGCGGCCCGTGGTGGGTGCTGAGCTCGATCCCGGGGATGAAGGTGAGGGGCTGCCCGCGCGCGGCCTCCGCCGCCTCGGCGAGGCCGGCCACCGTGTCGTGGTCGGTGAGGGCCACCACGTCGAGGCGCCCCTGGACGGCGGCGCGGACCACCGCCGACGGCGAGAGCTGCCCGTCGGAGGCGTGGGAGTGGATGTGCAGGTCGATCCGCTGGAGGCTCATTCAGCACTCTGGGGAGACGAAAGATCACCGCCGGCCCGGCGGCCGGCGGTGTCTCTGGACGCATGTTCCCGGCCGCGGCGCGCGGCGGCCGGTCCTGCAATGTAACGCCGGATGTAACCCAATGGGTGCTCGAAAAGTCCTGTCGACTCACAAGTCCTGAGTCCTGAGTCCGAAGTGCTGAACTGCACGGAGGGTCTCGAACCTGGAAACCCAGGACTCAGGACTCAGGACTTTCACTTACCGGCGCCAGGCCAGCCCGATCCCCCAGTCGGCGCCCTCGCCGAGGTTCGCGCCGAAGCGGAGCGAGATGCGCGGCGAGAGGTCGACGTCGACGCCGACGTCGGCCAGGGGCTCGAGGTCGAGGTCGTCGTTCTCGGCGAAGCCGTTGATGACGGCGATGCGGGGGTGGATGTACGGGGTGAAGCTCACCCCGGGGGAGGCGAAGGTGTAGCCGATGCTGAGCCCCGCCTGCGCCCCGAAGGCCTCGGCGTCGCCCACGAAGGCCTGGGCGCCGGCGGTGAAGGCGATGGCGAGCGGCTCGGTGCCGGCCAGCGAAAGCGGGTTGCGGTAGTCGAGCCCCAGCATCAGCGAGCCGTCCTCGGCGAAGTCGGCGAAGCCGACGTGGAAGCCGAGGTCGTAGCCGGCGCGGCGGGTGCGGAGGATCCCCTCGATGCTGAGGTCGCCGGGGCCGTCGTTGACGTAGACGCCGATGTCGCCGCCGGTGCGGGGGCTCTGGAAGGTCGGGGTCAGCACCTGCGCCTCGGCCGTGGCCGCCGCGCCGAGCGTCAGGGCGGCCGCGGCGAGCGCCGCGAACGTCGCGTTCTTCATCTCTTCCCTCTGGTTCTGTCCGTGCGGAACGCCTCGCCCGGCCGGA